>JBEGRT010000314.1:0-2910 GCA_041180305.1 Pseudomonadota bacterium | reverse complement strand
GGCCAGATCGGCCGCGGGTGGCGGGCTGATGCCCTTGTGCTCGAGCTTCAGGGCCAGCTGCGCGGGCGCCACGGCCAAGGCGGCCTGCGGGCCACCCACCTGGCCCTTGGCGAGTTGCTGCAGGGCTTCCAGGCCATGGCGGCCGGTGTCGAAGCGCAGGTAGCGGTAATCCAGCCTGGCTGCTTCGATGCGGCCATCGCGCAGGCGCGCCATCTGGTCGGCCACGGCAATGCGTGCCGGGTCCAGCAAGGGCGAGAACAAGGCCACCAGCACCGCCAGGATCAACCAGCTCACGCGCACATTCACCCAGGCCACCGGGCCCAGCCACACGGCTGGGCGGCTGAGCACGGCCCAGGCGTAACCCAGGGCATAGGCCGCGGCCACCAGTTCGCAGGCCGCGGCGATCACGCGGTCCACACTCCAGCCGTGCTGGGCCACACGCAGGCCCAAGGCATGCACCGCCAGGGCCACCAGGGGCAGCAACAGCACCGCCCCCAGGCTGGCGCTCCAGCGCACCGCACGGTGAATGGCGTCGGCCCGATCACCGTTCTGGAAGGCGGTGTTGATCAACACCACCAGGGCGGCAGCCGTGCACAGCAGCACGGCCGTGGCATGGCGGGTGCCCCATAGAGGCTGCAGGCCGGTGAACGGCAGGCTGCCCAGAAAGCCCGCGGCCAGCACCACCACCACCGGCAAGATCCACGACAGCAGCACCAGCAACAGGCCACGGATGCCCCGCACGATTTCCGGTTTCACATCGGTGAGGTGCAAGGCCCAGGCCAGGGCGGTGGCGCTGAGCGGCAGGTTGAACCACGACTTGCCCAGCAGGCGATCGAGAAACGTCAAGCCGATCAACTCGAACAGGGTGGCGCCGAGCATCAGCATCAGCCACAGGGCGCCCACGAACAGGGCCGAGAACAGGAACTGGATGCCCAGCTTCCAGGCGATGTCGAAGCAGGTGGCATAAGAGGCCGCACGTCGCGCATCATGGGCGGCCGACAGCACCAGGGCATGGGCCATGAACAAGCCCGCCGACAGGAACATCCAGGCGTTCACACTGGGGTATGGCGACTGCACCTTCTGGTCGTGCCAGCCAGTGCTCAGGGGGTTCATGCGCCACAGGTCGTACCAGCCCAGGGCCGCGATCAGGGCGCCCGCCACCAGCATCCATTGCACCCAGGCCTTGCCCGACATGCGCCCCAGGCCGCTGATGCCCAGCAGCGGCCACCAGATGCCCAGCATCAGCAAGGGGCCGAACCACTGGCGGTCGGTGGCCGGCCAGAGTTGATGAAGCTGGCTTTGATAGAGCCCGTACAGCACGGCGCCTTGCAGCAGGCCCATGAGCAGGCGTTGACGGGTGATCTCGGTGGTGTGTGCGTTCAAGCGGGAACCCTGTGTGGTGTGTGTTCCCTGTGTACGACCCTGGGCGGGCCTGGGGGTTCCGTGTCGGGGACGTCAAGCGCCAGACGCCACAGCCCCTCCACGCCATGGCTCATCGGCGCAGAAACTTCAGCTGGTGCGCCAGCATCTCCGGGAACAGGGGGTTGAAGTACGGGTCGAAATGGTTGGCCGCCACCTCGATCACCTGCACGTTGGGGTTGCCCACGCGCTTGACCTTGTCCGACACGAAGGGCGCCACCGTGTCGCCCGTGGCCCCGATCATCAACATCGGGATCTTCACGTCCTTCAGGCGCAGCCAGGGGCGGTAAAACGGCATGGTCAGCACCGAGCGCGCGGCCACGCGGTTGTCGTACTTGCGATCGGGGTGGGCCGCCAGAGCCGCCCGCATGGCGTCCATGCCACCGTCGCGGTCCATGGTCGAAAAACCTCCTTCTTCCGACAAGGTCGGGATGCAGATGGGGGCGCCTGGCTTGAGCTGGTCGAGCAGGCCCAGGCCGATCATCTTCACCAGCCGGCCGATGGGTGTGGCGAAGGTCGCGGCCAGGCCGTCCAGCATGGGCACCTGCACGATGGCGCCCTTCAGCTCGGGGTGCTGCGTGGCCAAGTCAACCACATGCCCGCCACCGAACGAGGTGCCCCACAGCGTGATGTCATGTGCCAGCACCTGCTGTTGCGATTTCAGGTGCGCCAGGGCCGTGTCGGCCACGCGGGTGCGGCGCCACGGGTTGATGCCCTGGCGCGGGAAGCCGCCGCTGTCGCCCCAGCCGGGGTAGTCGAACTCCATGACTGCGAAACCGGCCTCGACAAAGCTCAAGGCAAACGACGAGGTCAGGGCCATCTGCACACTGCCCCAGCCGCCCACGACCAGGATGCCAGGCAGCTGCACATCAGCTGGCGCGTCCTTGGGCAGGTACAGCGTGGCGGCGCACAGTGCACCTTCGGCCATGAAGGTGGACTTGATGGCGCGGGCGCGCTCCAGCGGGAGGTTGGGGTAGAGGCGTGTGTTCATGGGGGACTTCCGGGTGGTGTGGTGTTCAACGGCTGGGGCGCACGGCGGTGAATCGGTAGGCACTGAGCGAGGAATGCCGCGTCAGCCAGCGGTAGCCGAAGGTGAAACCAGGCCAGTTCGTGCTGTTGTGCCCGTTGGCATCGACATACCAGCTCTTGCAGCCTTGCCACACGGTGGTGCGCAGGCGCTGCTGCACGGTCTCGTTGAAGCGGGCGTGGCGCTGCGCATCGACCTCGACCTCGCTGGCACCGGCCTGCTGCGCGGCCCTCATGCAGCGCAGCACATGGGCGATCTGGCTTTCCAGCATGTAGATGATGGAGCTGTGGCCCAGGTTGGTGTTGGGCCCGTAGAGCATGAAGAAGTTGGGAAAGCCCGGTACGGTCATGCCCAGGTAGGCCTGCGCGCCCTGGCGCCAGGCGTCATTGAGATCCAGCCCCTGGCGCCCCGTGATCGACATGGGCGCCAGGAACTCGGTGGCCGCAAAGCCCGTGCCGTACACG
>JBEGRT010000313.1:0-6715 GCA_041180305.1 Pseudomonadota bacterium | reverse complement strand
GGACATCATGAGGGTTCTCCGAAGTGAACGAACATGCCGCAGCACCATGCTGCGAACCAGAGCGCCGAAAGGTCTTGCTGTTGGACGGGAAGTTTGTCTGTGCGGGCCCCGGGTGGCCGAGTGGACGAACCACCGGACACCGTGCTGACGAGGCACGCCCCCGGTGTGAGCCGGGTGCTACTCCCCTTTCGGACGCCTTCAGTGTATCGAACGTTGCCAAAGCCTCACAAGGTTTGAGGTCAATGCAAAGGGTGCCCCGGCGCGCAAGAGCTCACGAAAAAATGCCGCCGAGGCCGAAACCCCGGCGGCACAAAGGCTCCGTCCCCCACGACGTTGCCCACACGAAAACGTTTCAGTGGCGCACACAGCGCAAGGTGCAGGCATGCCGCCCCTGGCTGAGCCCCTGCACCAGCAAACGCCAGGCGGCCGATTCAGGCACCCCGGGCTCGCGTGGTGAATCGAGCACCAGCAGCAGCCCACCCTGCAGGTCGAAGGCCTCGAGGCGCGAACGCACGCCTTCCGGGCTGGGCACCATGACCAGCCAGAGTTCGTGCAGGGCATCCAGGCGCAGGCCCATGTCGGACTGCCCGTTCGGGCTTGGGTCCTGAAGGAGACAGCACCCACCCTGCCAGCGCACGCCGCCCATGGGCCCCTTCACGCGCAGAACCCCCTGCCCGCCCCCCACAGTGAGTTGCCAAGGCAGTGCAATTTCGGCCGACAGGCGCCAGATGTGTTCCAGACTGGCCAGCGGCAGGCGGTGGGTGTGCACCCCCTCCATGGCGGTCCACGCTTGCTGGCGCCCCAGACCTGCCGACGCGATCAGCCGGGACAGGGCCAGCGGGCTGCGCAGGCTGCCCCAGGCATCGCCCAGGGCCAGCAGGTCCACATCCTGGAGGCGAGCCCGCGGTGCGGCGACCGACGCCACGGGCTGCGCCGAGAGCCAGGCGCAAGCCCCGGCAGGCGTGCACCAGAACGAGGGCGCGGTGGCGCCCGGCACCTCATGCGAGGGCACCTCATGCAACGGCCCCACGCAGCGCCAGGCCCCGCAGTGGCTCAGCCACACGCCAGGGTTTTCGACCTGCACGGACCACACAGGCGCCTGCCCCTGAGCCTGGCCTTCGGCCTGATTCAGCAATGCCAGGGATACCGGTGCGTTCATGAGCCCTCCTCGGTGGGATGACGGCTCGGCTGAACCGTCTGAGGCTCAGTATATGCGAATGATTCGCATTTGCAACAAAGACCGTGATCGCTGCAAGGTCAGCCCTGGGCTTCGCGCAGATCGTCCTTGACGTTCTGCATCCACACCCGGGCGCGGGCCTCGAGCACCTGCAGCTCGATCAAGTCAGCGGCCGAGGGCGCCGGGTAGCGCTTGCGCACCGCCTGCACGCGGTCGAGCGCGCCTTGCAGGTCGCCCATCAGCGCCGCGGCTTCGGCCTCGGCACGCACGGCCCGCAGGGGCTGGTTCATGCGGGTGAACAGGGCGCTGAGCATCTGCCAGGCGGCCAGGTCCTGGCCCTGCGCGTCCGACTGCAAGGCCTGCAGGCGCGAGGCTGCTTCCGACAAGGCCGCCTGCACGTCGCGCGGGTCACGTGCCTCGGGCAGGTTCAGGGCCGCACGGGCGCGCAGCATCACCTCGGGGCGGGCCAGGGCCTGCAGGGCCGATGCGCTGCCCGCCTCCAGGGGCCGTCCGGCCATCAGGCTGGGCTGCAGCATGGCCAGACCCTGGGCGGCGCGCCCGGTGTCGACCAGGCCTTCGGCCCAGGTCAGCTGCCACAGCCGGCGGGCAGCCTGGGCCTGCGCCTCGGGCAAGGCCGCCACGTCTTCGCGCACCTTGCGCGACAGGGCATCCACACGCGCGGCATCCTTGAGGGTCACAGCCGCGACCAGCCCGGTGTAGTGCGCCACCAGCGGGCTCACGCCAGCGGGCAGGCGGGCGTCGGGCAATTCGGCCTGGGCCAGCATGGGCGCCAGCGACGCGCTGCGGGGGTCCATCAGCACGCGCGAACGTGCCGACACCATCAGCTGCGCCGTGGCCAGGGCCTGGGCCGTCGGGCTGGCATTCGCGCCACGCCGCACGCCCTGCAGGCTGTCGCTGCCCAGGCGGGCCTGAGCCTCGCCGATGCGCTCGGTGGTGAGCGGGTGGGTGCGCAGGTAGGGGAAGCTGTTGTCGTCGTTCAGACGCGAGGCGCGGGCCAGCAGCTCGAACATGCGCGCCATGCCGGTGGGATCGAAGCCGGCATCATCGAGCACACCCTGCCCCACGCGGTCGGCCTCACGCTCCATGTCGCGCGAGAAATTCAGCTGGCCTTGCTGGGCCAGCCCCTGGCCACCGAGGATCAGCGCCTGCCCGGCCTGCGGGCTGCGGCTCAAGGCAATGGCCCCCAGCACCATGGACGCGATGCTCACCCAAGACGATTCCTTGGATTGCCCCATCAGGCGGGCGATGTGGCGCTGCGTGACGTGCGACAGCTCGTGCGCCAGCACCGAGGCGAACTCTTCCGGCGTGCTGGTCACGGCCAGCAAGCCGAAGTGGATGCCGATGTAGCCCCCCGGCAGTGCAAAGGCATTGACGCTGCGGTCCTTGACCAGGAAGGGCCGCCAGGCGTAAACGGCATCGAGGTCGTCGGTGATCTCGCCGCGGCGGCGGGCACTGGCCAGCAGGCTGTCCCAGATGCGCTGCACATGCTCCTGCACCAGCGGGTCATCGACCACATCCGGGTCGCGCCGGATGGAGCGCATGATGCGGTCACCCAGCTTGCGCTCGGCCACCGGGCTGAGCGACTGCGAGCTCACATCGCCCATCGAGGGCAAGGCCACCGACGGCGAGCCCGGCGCAGCGCCCAGGGGCGGCACGGCCAGAACCAGGGCCAGCGCCAGCGCAGAACGTGCGGGCGTGGCAAGGCGCCCCAGGCGGTGAGACAGACGCATCTCGGCAGGTGAGAGTCGGACAGACCCACAGCATACGCCCGGCACCCGACGCCCAAGCCCGGAAAGCCGCCACAATCGGGGCCAGCTCCCCGGATTTACACCCAGCAACGCCATGAGCACTCCCAGCCCCCTCACCCACTTCGATGCCCATGGGCAGGCCCACATGGTCGATGTCTCTGGCAAGGCGGCCACCCTGCGCGTGGCCCAGGCCGAAGGCTGTGTGCGCATGCAGGCCAGCACCCTGGCGCTGGTCACGCAAGGCACGGCAGGCAAGGGCGATGTGCTGGGTGTGGCCCGCATCGCCGCCATCCAGGGCACCAAACGCACGGCCGACCTGATTCCCCTGTGCCACCCCCTGCCCTTGAGCAAGGTGGCCGTGGCCTTCGAGGTGCAAGCCGAACCACCGGCCATCTGGTGCCGCGTGACCGCCCAGACCGTGGGCCCCACTGGCGTGGAAATGGAAGCCCTGACCGGCGTGCAGGTGGGCCTGCTCACCATCTACGACATGCTCAAGGCGGCCGACAAGGGCATGACCCTGGGCGATATCCGGCTGGTGTCCAAAACCGGCGGCAAGAGTGGTGACTGGCACCACCCCGACGTTCAGCGCACCCCGACCTGATCGGGCATCAGCTCGCGCCAGTGGTAGCTGCGCTCGGGCGCCTGGCATTGCCAGGGCAGGGCCTGGCCCGGCTCGGGCTGAAGGCAGGGCTTGAGGAAGGCCAGCGTGCGCGGCGGTTTGAACTCGCGCAGGCGGGCGACCACATGGCGGGCCTTGTCGACCTCGCCCACCTCATACAGCGCGCGGGCGTAGGCCACCATCAGCCGGGTGTCGACGATGTTGTGCAGGGTGCGGGAGAAATCCTGCACCGGGCGCGGTGTTTCGTCGAGGTCCGGGCCATTGACGTGGGCGTAATCGGCCTGGTAGCCAAACCACAGACGGTTGCGCGCAGACTCCACGCGCTGATCCAGCGAAGCATGCCCATAGCGCGGCGCATACACATTGACGGCCCACTGGTAGTCGAGCGCGCACCACACGGCCCCCAAGCCCATGGCGGCACCAGCCACCACACGCCAGTCACGAGAAGCAACGCGGGCCGTGGATGCCGGCGTCACCTCATCTGAAGCCACGGCCTCCTGCATGGGGGCGCCTGCCACAGCCGCCAGGCCCAGGCCCCAGGCTGCGGCCGTGGGCAGCATGAAATAGGCGTACCACAGCGGGTACTCCAGCAGGCTGTGCAGGCCAGCCATGGCCACCAGGGCGGCACTCAGGCACACCAGGCTGTGGCGCTCGGCCGCTTCGTCATCGCCGGCCGCGGGCGGCCGCCACTGTCCCCACAAGGTCCAGAACGCCAGGCCGGTGCACGCCACCACCAGGGTCGCCAGAGGCAGCCCCAATTCCACCGCCCACTGCAGCACGATGTTGTGGGTGTGGTCGAAGAAGGCCGTGGGCCGCCCCGGGAACGCCGTGAACGACCAGGCCACATTGAATTCGCCCCAGCCCACGCCGAACCACGGGTGGGCCTGGATCAGCTGCAGCACATTGGCCCAGATGGCAAAGCGCGAGCTGGAAATGTCGCTGCCATCGCCGAGCCGGGCCGCGGCCGCAAAGGCGTGGCCATCGGCCGAATGGCTCCACCAGTACATGAAGGCCCACCAGGCTGCGTACCAGAGTGGCGCCGACGCTGCGGCCAGGCGCAAGGCCCCGGGCATGCGGCGGTCACGCAGCGCCCACACCAGCAGCAGCGCGCTGCCCACCATGCCCGTGCGCGAGGCCGTCATCACCACGGCGCCCATGGCCAGCGCCACCAGGGTCGTGGCCGCAGCCACCGAACACTGCCCACGCCGGGCCACCCAGATCACCGCCATGCTGCCCATCACCAGCATGGTGGCCAGGTGGTTGGGCTGGCGCAGGTTGGCCACCGCACGGCCGGCCATGGTGGGAATGGCCAGCACATGGCCATCAGGCCACGAAGGCAGAAACACCTGGATGAATGACAGCAGCACGGCCACGGCCACGGTGCACACCAGGGCGCGGGCCAGCAGGTCCATCACGGTGGCCGCCCCACGCTCCTGCGCCGTGCGGAACATGGTGTGCAGCAAGGCCTGCGCACAGGCCATCGATCCAATCGCCATGAGGCCCAGGCCTTCGGCCAGCCCACGCCACACCATGGACACACCCACCGCGGCCATGCACACCAGCAGGGCCACCGTCAGCGCCGCCAGCCCAGGGCTGCGCAGTGCGGTCTGGGCGGGGCCTTGTGCCCGCGCCACCCGGCCGATCGCCCACACACAGGCGCCCCACCCGGCCACCGACAGCACCTGGTTGTAGAAGGTGATCATCGGCGGGTCGCTGGGCGCCAGCAAGGTGGGCAGCAGGGCCGCGGCCAGGAACCAGGGCCACAGCCTGAGCTGCCAGGCAGAAGAAAAAGACTTGAGCACGTGCATGCCCGCATTGTCAGACAGGATGCGCCGCGCTCAGGGACTACCCTTCCTTGAATCGAGGGGCGGGAGTGTCCCGAAGTGGTGCACATATTGAATGCACAAACACGCAGAATGCATTCGCATGTCACCCACGGCCCCCCGATCACCGATGCAGCGCTCCCGCACCCCGGATGTGGACACCCGGGATGCCATTGTTCGCGCCGCCCTGTCCCTCTTTGCCAAACATGGGGTGGACGGCGTCTCGCTGCGCCAGATCGTGGGAGCCGCCGGCCAGGCCAACCCGTCGGCCGTGCACTACCACTTCCAGAGCAAGGAAGGCCTGGTGTCCGCCGTGCTGCGCCACGTGCAAGATCAGTTGCTGCCCATGCAGGAACAGGCCCTGTCCACCATGGACGAGGCCGCTGCCCAGGGCCAGCTCACCGTGCGTGACGTGATGCGGCTGTGGGTCACCCCGGCCGTGCTGATCTACGCGGCCTCGGCCGACGGCCGCATGGCCATCCGGTTCCTGTCGCGCCTGACCTGGCAGCCCCAGCACATGGGCCAGGACCAGCTGGTCGGTTGCAGCCAGGCCCAGATGGCCCGCGTGTGCGACCACCTGGAGCGCCTGATCCCCCACCGCAGCCGCGAACGCCTGTTCTTCCTGACCGTGCTGGCCACGGCCAACATGCTGCATGCTTTGTCGGATGCCAGCGTGCTGATGAAGCAGACCGTGCTCGGACTCGACCGGCTGCTGGAAGACAAGCCCTTCGAAGTGGTCGACTGGATCATCGACTACCTGGCCGATGGCCTGACGGGCCAGTTGTCCAGCGTGGCCAGCCCGGCCCATCAGCCATCACACACCGCCCCCCAGGCCGCCTGACACGCTGCCCGCTTGGCCCGCAGGCGCGCAATGCCCCTGCATGGCCCCGACACGACGGCTTCACCGATACTGGCGAATTGCCCGCCCTGTCGAAAGCCCGATGTCCCCTTCCCCTCTGATGACCGAGCGCCAGGAGCGCTGGATGCTCTGGTGCCTGGCCGCCGTGCAGTTCACCCACATCGTGGACTTCATGGTGATGATGCCGCTGGGCCCGCAGCTCACACGCCTGTTCCAGCTCAGCGACGCCCAGTTCGGCCTGCTGGTGTCGGCCTACTCGCTGGCAGCAGGGGCCTCCGGTCTGACGGCCTCGCTGTTCATCGACCGCATCGAGCGGCGTCGCTCGCTGGTGTTCCTGTATGCAGGCTTTGCCCTGGCCACCCTGGCGTGCGGTCTGGCACCCACCTACCTGACCCTGATGGTGGCCCGCGTGCTGGCCGGCGTGTTCGGCGGCGTGCTGGGCGCTCTCGTGCAGACCATCGTGGCCGA
>JBEGRT010000312.1:0-6016 GCA_041180305.1 Pseudomonadota bacterium | reverse complement strand
ACCTTCACCGCATCGCCCGCGCGCACCTTGGACGTGCCCTGCACGATCAGCCGATCCCCCGCAGCCAGGCCGCTGGCGATCAGCCACTGGTCGCCGAGCGCGCGCGTGGTGGTGACATCGCGCTGCGCGACCTTGCCGTCGGTACCCACCACCAGCGCGGTGGCCTTGCCCTTCGGATCGCGCGTGATGCCCTGCTGCGGCGCCAGGATGGCCGCGCGGGCCACCGCCTGGTCCAGCGTGGCACGCACGTACATGCCCGGCAGCAGCACACTTTCCGGGTTGGGAAACTGTGCCCGCAGCGTGACCGAGCCGGTGGCCTCGTCCACCGCCACCTCGGCGAACTTCAGCCGGCCCTTGAGCGGATAGCGGCTGCCATCCTCCAGCGTCAGGCTGACCTCGGCGCTGCCCGACTGCAGACCGCCTGCGGCCATCGCGCGGCGCAACTGCAGCAGATCGGCGCTCGACTGCGTCAGATCGACATGGATCGGATCGAGCGCGCGGATGGTGGCCAGCGCGGTGGACTGGCTGGCCGTCACCAGCGCCCCTGGCGTCACCGACGAGGTGCCGATGCGCCCCGTGATCGGCGCCCGCACCTGCGTGTAGCCCAGGTTGATGCGCGCCGTCTCCAGCGCAGCCTTCTGCTGTTCGACCGCGGCCACCGCCTGCAGCCAGGCGGCGTGGGCATCATCGGCATCCTGCCTAGCCACCCCCTCGTCAGCGGCCAGTGCCGCGTAGCGCTGGTCCTTCAGCTTCGTCGAGTGGACGGTGGCCTGCGCGTTCAGCAGCGCGGCCTTGGCCTGGTCGAGCGCGGCCCGGTAGGGCGCCGCATCGATCTCGTAGAGCACCTGGCCGACCTGCACCCGCGCACCCTCCTCGAAGCGCCGGGCTTTGATGAGGCCGCTGACCTGTGGCCTCACTTCGGACGCCAGGGCGGCCGACGTGCGACCGGCCAACTCGGTGGGCAGCGCCACGTCCTGCGTCTTCAGCGTGACGGTGCCGACCTCCACCGGGCCGCGGGCGGGCGGCGCGCTCTGCTCCGAGCAGGCGCCGAGCGCGAGGGCGGCGGCCAGCACCAGGGCGTTGAGCGGATGGACGGGCAGGCGCGACGCGGGCCGTGCGGCCGTGGATGCGCGGGACGAGGCAGGATGGGGCATGGACGCAGCGGCGATGGGTCGGTACGGCAGGCGCCGGTACGACCGCAGCCGCCCGACGTCCCAGGATGGACCCATGGTCGCCGGGGCGACGGTTCAGCGCGCGCAGCGGGCGTCAAGCTGGGTAAAGGTGGGGGGCACAGCTCGACGAAGAACGCGACGGGCGAGCGCGGCACGGCACATCTCAGCGAGCATTGCGCAGACCGTCCCTGGCGAGGAACCGCTTGAGCGCCTCCTCCAGCCTTCCGCGGCTAGATGCTCGAAGCCTCGAGAATCCAAGCTCCTTGGCCATGAGCACTAGGTTCTCGTCATCCGTGGCAGCAGTGCTGAAGACAGATTCAGCCAAGGCTACCAACTCTTCAATGCAGACCTCATCCATTGACCTTTGGGCATCAGGCCCTGGGGGCCGGAACGTCACCGGGCTGCTGGCAGACAACCGCTCCGGCCAGTAGAAGGTCCCGACGTCCTCCTTCGTGGTCTTGAACAGGCGCTTTGTTACCTCCTCGACACGTTCCTGAATGCGGCTTCCGGTTCGCTGCCAGCCATGGGCGCGCGAGATTCGGCGAGACAAAGCCAGGTCCAAGATCGGGCCTTCTTGCTCAACAACAAAGGCAACCATCGCTTGAAGGCGCTCGTCGTACGTCCGGTCAAAGAACGCGTCAGGGTTAAGCACCTCAACCGCGCTTGTCGGATCGCACTCAACGTACAGCCGCTTGACCGCATGCTCGTGTGCAGTTGGAACACCAAATCGCCTGGCGTAAACCTCTTCGACCTCTTGCCTCGCCTCGCCTGGCGCTTGGCTAGGAGGATGGGACGCGTCACCTGCAGGCTGCGTCGCAGCGTCGGCCTTCGGCCGGGAGGCTGCCTCCGCCATCACCTTCTCGATAGCCTCACGAGCTTCAGTCTCGGCTGCAGCCTTCTCTGCCTCTCCCGCTCGCTTGGCGCGGCTGACTACCAATAGCTCGTCTAGCTGAGTGCATACCCGGTCCAACGTTCCCTTGGCATCCACCCACCAGTCCGTCGACCAGATACGCAGAATCTCCCAACCAAGGCCACGCAGTACGTGTTCGCGCAGCATGTCGCGGTCACGAGCGGTGGCAGAGCGGTGATAAGTCGCACCGTCGCATTCAATACCAGCCAAGTAGGCGCCAGGCGCATCGGGGTGGACTACCGCCAGGTCGACTCTGAAGGCGGAAGCCCCGACCTGCGTATGGAGCATCCAGCCCCTTGATGCCAGCGCTCCGGCCACGGCTTCCTCAAACGGACTCTCGAAGCCCCCCAAGCTGCCAGCGGTTGACTCGAAGAGTGCCCTTGAGCCGCGCTCGGCAAACTCCAGGAAGTGCTTGAGGTCGCGCACACCGATGGCTTGTGTCCTCGAGAGGTCCATCTGGTCGCCCCGAAGGGTCGAGAAGACGCGCAGCTCATGTCGGGCCCGCGTGATGGCGACGTTCAGTCGACGCTCCCCACCGGTGCGATTCATGGGCCCGAAGTTCATCGACACAGCACCACTACCATCCGGGCCGAAGGTGATGGAGAAGTACATGATGTCGCGCTCGTCGCCCTGCACGCTCTCCAGGTTCTTCACGAAAAGCGGCTCAAGCTCCGATTCTGCAAAGTACGGCTCAAGCCCCGGGTCTTGCCGGCGCTCCTCATCGAGCAGGTCCTCGATGAGCTTCTGCTGCTCGGTGTTGAAGGTCACCACGCCAATCGTCAGCTTGGACTCCTTGAAACCTGGCGACTTCAGGCGCTTCACGATGTCGGCGACCAGTGCCTTCGCTTCCGCCTTGTTGACCCGGGCGCCGCCCTTCTCGTAAGTGCCATTGACGTAGTGGAAGCTGACCGCGCGGTCTTCGGTCACCGGCGATGGGAAGGTGACCAGGCGACCGCCGTAGTACCGATGGTTCGAAAACGCGATCAGGCTCTCGTTGCGGCTCCGGTAGTGCCAGTCGAGGTTCAGCGTGGGAAGGCTGGCGCCCATGCACTCGTCTAGGATGCTCTCCATGTCGCCCTCGACATCCTCGTCGTCCAGAGAGGATTCGGCGCGGTCGAAGAAGTTGGTCGGCGGGAGTTGCTTCGGGTCGCCAACCATGACGACCTGCTTGCCTCGGGCGATTGCGCCAATCGCATCCCAGACGGGAATCTGCGAGGCCTCGTCGAACACCACGACGTCGAACGGTTCAGCGTCCGCGGCCAGGTACTGCGCGATGGACAGCGGGCTCATCAATAAGCATGGAGTGAGCTTTGTCAGCGCCGTCGGGATGTTGCTCATCAGTTCACGAAGGGGCTTGTGGGCACGCTTCTTGGTGATTTCGTGCTTGAGGAAGCCCCACTCGGAGCTGCGTTTCACGTCGTCCGGCGCGGGGAGCCCTTTGCACAGGTTCGCTCTCAGCCAAGTCTTGGTGAGATCAACGAAGCGCTTGTCCAGGGCCCGGAAGTCCGAGATGCGCCGCTCGTGCTCCGCCGAGACGAAGCTGCGGATGACGTGCTCACTGTCCACAACCGCGTTCAACCACCAGCGGCAGTAGTTGGTCTCGAATGCCCGGCGAACTTCGCTGGGGGTCAGCCCCCCATTGGTCAGCCCAGCGACGATTGGGCTCAGCCCAAGCGCCATCGCTTGATGGCTGACCTTGCGCCAGGCGCACCACGCTGAATCGCCCCGGTTTTCCTAGACACCATCGAGCCTCCGGGAATGGCGCTGCTCGAACTCTACCGGCGACAGGCCGGCGATCGTCGAGTGGCGCCGAGTGGGGTTGTAGAACAGCTCGATGTAGTTGAAGACGTCCGAGCGGGCGTCTTGCCGCGTGTCGTAGATCCGGCGCTTGATCCGTTCGCGTTTGAGCAGCTGGAAGAAGCTCTCGGCCACCGCGTTGTCGTGGCAGTTGCCGCGTCGGCTCATGCTGCTGAGCAGGTTGTGGTCGCGCAGGAACGTCTGCCATTCGTGCCCGGTGAACTGGCAGCCCTGATCGGAATGCACCAGCACCTGCTGCTTCGGGCGCCGACGCCACAAGGCCATCGTCAACGCATCGAGCACCAGTCGCGTGTCGATGCGCTGGCCCATCGACCAGCCGACGACCCTGCGTGACCACAGGTCGAGCACGACCGCCAGGTACAGCCAGCCCTCGTGGGTTCGGATGTAGGTGATGTCGGTCACCCACGACCGGTTCGGCGCCTGCACCGTGAACGCGCGTTGCAGGTGGTTCGGGGCCACCACCGCGGGCTTGCCACCCCGCATGGAAGGCCGCCTGCCGTAGCCCGACTGCGAGCGCAGCCCGGCGTCCTTGAGCAGGCGTGCCACACGGTGCTTGCCGCAGTGCTCGCCCAGATCACGCATGTCCAGGGTCAGCTTGCGGTAGCCGTAGACCCCGCCGCTCTCCAGCCACGCCTGCTTGAGTAACCCCTGCAGGCGCTCGTCCTCGCGCTGATGCGCGCTCTTGGGCTCGGCGCGCCAGGCGTAGAACCCGCTCGGGTGCACACCCATCACCTTGCACAGCCTGCGCACGGCATGGTTGCCCGATTCCTGCTCGATGAACGCGTACTTCACCCGGACTGCTTGGCAAAGTACGCGGCGGCCTTTTTTAGGATGTCGCGCTCCTCGGTCACGCGCCGCAGCTCAGCCTTCAGCCGCCGCACTTCCTCGGACTGGCTGGCCTGGGCCTGCCGCTCAGCAGCGGGTAGCCGGCGTTGCTTGATCCACTCGTACAGGCTGTGCTGGCTGACGCCCAGTCGGGCCGCCACATCGGCCACCCGGTAGCCCTTGTCTACCACCTGGCCGACCGCCTCGACCTTGAATTCTTCCGTGAATCGCTTCGTGCTCATCGCACCTCCTGCTGGGCCTGAAGTTTGAGGCATGCAGGTGTCTACTGATTCCGGGGCGATTCACGCGTTGAGCTTGTGCTCGGATGCCATGATGGCCTCGACGCGGCTCTTCAATTGAGCGACGTCCGCGTCGCTGTAGCCGGACACGCCCTCAACGGTGAACGATCCACGGCTGGCCAAGAGGTCAATGCTGGGCTGCAACCGCCCCAGCGCCTCCAGGTAGGCGTTGCCGGCCTCGGCGACCGGCCCGGCAACATCCAGGAGCGCATTGCCCTCGGTCACCAGTTGCTCGAGCGCCCGACAGACTTGAGCGACATCCTCGGGACCGGCGGCCAGGTTGGCCACCGCGGCCGCGATGGAACGCTGGAACGCGACTGCTCTGGCAACCTCCTCTTGGTCAGTCTCCAGTTTCTTCCAGACAGCGGAGCAAACAGTCTTCAGGTCGTCCAAGCCCGCGAGCTTGGTCTCCACGCCTTCACGCTCTTTGAGCGTGGCATGGTCCTTGGCAAGTCGTGATCCGCAGGCGCCCTGAGCCACCAGGTCGAATTTCTCTGGCATTGCACCAGCCGTGCGCAGGTCCGGCAGCGCCCCCGTGAAGGCAATCGCCGCTTCCAACGCCGGGACATCGGCTTCAAGCCCCTTCCAGAGCCCGTCGGTCGAGCCCTCGAGCGTGCGGAACTCGGCCAGCTGCGCGTCGAGATGTGCAAGTCGCTCCAGCTGTTTGACATCACTTGCCAAACTGTCCCCGCCGCGCCCAGCGCTCAGCGGCTCCAGGCCATCCAAGGTCCAGCTGCCGTTGGCTCGCGCGGCCTTCAGCGCGTCCTGCAACAGGGCGGCTGCCTTCAACACGTCCTGCCGCGACTTGAGCCCTCGCCACACGTCAGCAAGCTCATCCGCTGCGTCGAGCTTCTCTAGCTCTTGCCGCTTGTGAACCGCCCCGGGATTCGCGGAGGCTCCAACACTTGAGAAGATGGAGCCATGAAGAAGTCGAGCAAGTTCTCACCTGAGGTCCGCGAGCGGGCGGTGCGGATGGTTCAGGAGCAGCGAGG
>JBEGRT010000311.1:0-3672 GCA_041180305.1 Pseudomonadota bacterium | reverse complement strand
TCCTTCTGGGCCACGCGCGACATGGTCAGGTGCTCGCCCACCAGGAACTCGACCAGCTTGCTGTCTTCGGTGTCGATGCCGTGGTCGCGGCAGAAGCGGCGCACCTCGATCACGCCGAGCTCGGAGTGGTCGCCGCCGCGGCCCTTGGCCACGTCATGGAAGAGGGCGGCGATGTACAGCAGCCAGGGCTTGTCCCATTCGGCAGCCAGCTGGGTGCAGTAGGGGTATTCGTGCGCGTGCTCGGGAATGAAGAAGCGGCGCACGTTGCGCACCACCATCAGGATGTGCTGATCGACCGTGTACACGTGGAACAGGTCATGCTGCATCTGGCCCACGATGCGGCGGAACACCCACAGGTAGCGGCCCAGCACACTGGTCTGGTTCATGAGCCGGAACAGGCGGGTCTGGCCGTGGTGTTCCTTCAGGATCTCGATGAAGGTGGCGCGGTTGACCGGGTCACGGCGGAACTCGCCGTTCATCAGGCCACGGGCGTTGTAGAGGGCGCGCAGGGTGCGGGCCGACAGGCCCTTGATGGTGTCTTCGCGTTGCAGCGTCAGGAAGGTGCGCAGGATGGCGGTCTGGTCTTTTTCGTAGATGTCGTCGCTGGCCACCTCGAGCAGGCCGCCTCGGTCGAAGAACTGCTCGTCGATGCGGCGCATCGGCGCGGCCTGACTGCCGTTGATACGCTCTTCGATGTTGAGCATCAGGATCTGGTTGAGCTGCGTGACCGCCTTGGCTGCCCAGTAGTAGCGCTTCATGAGCGCTTCGCTGGCGCGCTGGGCCTTGGTGTTGCGGTAGCCGAAGGTTTCGGCCACGCTGTTCTGCAGGTCGAACACGAGGCGGTCTTCTCTGCGGCCGGCGATCTGGTGCAGGCGCGCACGGATCAGCTTGAGTTGCCCCTCATTGACGGCCAGTTGCCTGGCTTCAAAGGGCGTGAGCAGGCCCTTGGTGGCCATTTCCTGCCAGTTGCGGCCCAGGCCGGCTGCGCGGGCCAGCCAGATCACCACCTGCAGGTCACGCAGGCCTCCGGGGCTTTCCTTGCAGTTGGGCTCCAGCGAGTAGGGGGTGTCTTCGTACTTGGTGTGGCGCTGGCGCATTTCCAGCGTCTTGGCGCGCACGAAGGCGGGCACGTCCATGGCGGCACGGGTGGCCTTGCACATCTCGTTGAAGCGTGCTTTCGAGCCGTGCAGGTGGCGTGCTTCCAGCAGTGCGGTCTGCACGGTCACGTCGCGCGCTGCTTCGTCCACGCACTCCTGCACGGTGCGCACCGACGAGCCAATTTCAAGCCCGACATCCCAGCAGCTGCTGATGAAGCCTTCCAGGGCTGGCGCCACGGCGTGTTCGCCACTGTCGGTGGGCGCGTGGGCCAGCAGGATCAGCACATCCACATCGGAATGCGGGAACAGCTCGCCCCGCCCATAGCCGCCCACGGCCACCAGGGCCGCGCCTTTGGGCAATGCGTTGGCCTCCCAGATCTGCCCCAGCACGCGATCGACCAGCCGGGCCATCTGCAGCAGCAGGCGTTTGGCCGACGCGGTGGTGGGGCGCGCTTCAGCGAACTGTTTCACCAGTTCGGCTTTGGCAGCCTTGAAGTCGGTGCGCAGGGCGGCGATGTCCAGGGGCATGGGTACAGCGGGGTGTTGGGCACGCCCTGGGAGCGTGCTGCAAAGCGATTCAGTCGGGCAGCCAGATGGCAATGCGCTGCCCGGTCAGGCTCAGGGATAGGCTCAGGTGCGGGTGGCCGTGATGAAGTCGGGCGGAGGGGGGCTGCCGTCGGACAGGGTCAGCACCTCATAGCCAGTCTCGGTCACCAGCACGGTGTGTTCCCACTGCGCCGACAGCGAGCGGTCTTTCGTGACGATGGTCCAGCCATCACCCAGCGATTTGATGTCGCGCTTGCCGGCGTTGATCATGGGCTCGATGGTGAAGATCATGCCGGCCTTGAGCTCTTCCAGCGTGCCCGGGCGGCCATAGTGCAGCACCTGGGGTTCTTCATGGAACTTCTGCCCGATGCCGTGGCCGCAGAACTCGCGCACCACCGAGAAGCCCTGGTTTTCGGAGAAGGTCTGGATGGTGTGGCCGATGTCACCCAGGCGTGCACCTGGCCTGACCTTGGCGATGCCCTTCCACATGGCTTCATAGGTGTGGGCGCACAGGCGCTTGGCGGCGATCGAGCCGTTGCCCACCACGAACATGCGGCTGGTGTCGCCGTGCCAGCCATCCTTGATGACGGTGATGTCGATGTTGATGATGTCGCCGTCTTTCAGGGCGCGATCATTCGGAATGCCGTGGCACACCTGGTGGTTGATCGAGGTGCAGATCGACTTGGGGTAGGGCGCGTGGCCACCGGGGGCGTAGTTCAGCGGGGCGGGGATGGTGCCCTGCACATTGACCATGTAGTCATGGGCGAGCTTGTCCAGGGCCTCGGTGGTGATGCCGGGTTTGACGAAGGGGGTGAGGTAGTCCAGCACCTCGGAAGCGAGGCGACCGGCGACGCGCATGGCGTCGATGTCGGCGCCGGTTTTGATGGTGATGCTCATGGCCGCAGATTATCCGTGTTTCCGCGGCGCAGCACCGGCGCGCCGGGCGGGCTGCCTCAGGGCTTGGGGGCATTCCCGCGATTCTTTGTGAATACGCTCAGTTAAACTTCATGCATCCATTCATCGTGCCGCCTCGGCGGCCATCACTTCAGGAGTGTCGTCATGCGCGTTTTGACCCCCAACGAGACCCAGCAGGTTTCGGGCTCGGCCTTGTCCATCGGCCAGATCTTTCCGGCGGGCAGCCTGGGTGCGCTGGGACACTTTTTCGATGTCGTGGCCATCGGCCTGTACATGCTGATCAGCGGCAAAACCTTCGCTGACCTGTACTGACGGGGGACAAGCCCCCGGGTGGGGCTGGTAAAATCCCGGGCAGTTTCTGATCAACGCCCTGCTTCGGCAGGGCGGTCTCATTTTCAGGCCCGGCCTGACGCAACCGACCCCACCGCGATGACCCAGCTGATGCACTTCGAGGGCGGCAACGCCCTGGCGCCCCACCAAGTCCAGGCCCTGCTGCCCAAGCTCCAAGCCATCAACCCCAAGGTCACCGCGGTGCACGCCCGCTTCGTGCACTGGGTGGTGGTCGACCAGGCCCTGCCGGCGGCTGACCTCGACAAGCTGGGCGCGCTGCTGACCTATGGCGATGCCTATGACGGCGCCACCGATGGCGACCTGATCGTGGTGGCGCCCCGCCTGGGCACGGTCTCTCCCTGGGCCTCCAAGGCCACCGATATCGCCCACAACTGCGGCCTGGGCATCCGCCGGGTCGAGCGCGTGACCGAGTTCCGCCTCTCGGTGAAGTCTGGCCTGCTGGGCACGCTCACTGGCGGCCTGGCGGGTGGTGCCAAGCCGTTGTCGGCCGACGAACTGGCCGCGCTGGCCGCCGTGCTGCACGACCGCATGACCGAAAGCGTGCTGCTGGCGCGTGATGAAGCCCGCCACCTGTTCGACGACAAGCAGGGTGCCCCGCTGGCCCATGTGGACGTGCTGGGCCGTGGCCGCCAGGCGCTGGAAGAGGCCAACGTGACCTTCGGTCTGGCCCTGTCGGACGATGAAATCGACTACCTGGTCAACGCTTTCACGGGCCTGAAGCGCAACCCCACCGATGTGGAACTGACCATGTTCGCGCAGGCCA
>JBEGRT010000310.1:0-3894 GCA_041180305.1 Pseudomonadota bacterium | reverse complement strand
CCGGCCTGTGCGGCTGAAGTCGCCGATGGTTCAGAGTGGCCTGCCCACCAGTGGTTGATGGGGCGCAGCCTCAGCCGTGTGGCGCAGCGCGACCGCCGGCTGGCCTGGTGGTTCCGGGTGTACCAGGCGGGCCTGTACCTGCCCGAGGGCCTGTCGGCCCAGCACACCGCGGGCCAGGCCGCTGGGCCGGACGCCCCGTGGCCCGATGCCCCGCGCCGCCTGTGGGTGCGCCTTCACACCGATGTGGCCCCATCCCGTCTGCAAGCCAGCTTGCGCGCCGCGTTGCACACGGCGCTGCAAAGCCTGGGTGAACGCAGCGCCGATGCACCTGCCCTGCGCACCTTGGCTCAGGAGGCCCAGCAGCAGATGCCCGTTCTCAAGGCGGGTGACGTGCTCACCATCGACTGGGTGCCAGCCGATGGCCTTGTGGTGCGCCTGAATGAGCGACTCTGGTTGCGCGCCGCGGTGTCTTCTTTGGTGTTCGGGGTGCTGATTCAGCCCTGGCTCGACGAAGGCGGCGGCACCCGTTCGCCCGCGGTGTGGTTGGTGTCGCGATGAACAGCCCCGCACACACCTTGCAGGCCGTGTACTGGGCCATTGACCTGCCGATGCGATGGGGCCCTTGCGAAGGCAGCTTGCGGGCTGCGTGCCCCGGGGGCGCAGCATGGCGTGGGCTGGAGGGCCCGGATGGGTGCGAGGGGGTGACATCGTCGGCTGATCTGCTCGTGATCGATGCCGCCGGGCCGCCGCCCCTGCACTGGGCATGGCCGTGGGGGCAGGGCGATGGCCCACGCACCCTGGTGCTGGTGGCCAACGCCTTGCCCGAGCACCTGATGGCCTGGCTGACCCTGGGGGCCGACATGGTGGCCCCTGCCAGCGTGGAGCTTCGCGAACTGGAAGCCCGTGTGCGTGCCTTGCTCAGGCCCATGCGGCCTGCCCGCGGCCCTGTGCCCGTGCACCTGAGCATCAGCCCCGGGGCGCTGCGCTGGCGCAACGGGCGCCACATGGCCCTGGCGCCTCGTGAGGCCGAACTGCTTGCGGCACTGACACGCCGCCAGGGGCGCCCGGGCACCAAGATGGAGTTGTTGCTGGACCTGGGCTGGCGCCAGGAAGGTCGCACCCCCCCCTTTGTGGAGCTGGTGGTGTCACGCCTGAGGGCGCGACTGCGCCAGGAGTTGGGCGATGACGCCGCCCGTGCGCTGGAAACACGCCGTGGCGCCGGTTATGCGTGGCGCAGCGACTGCCTGCCTCAGCTGGTCTGAGCCAGCACCTGTGCCACCTGCGCGTCAAGCGCCGACAGGCTCAGTGCCAGGCGCTCGGCAGGGGCATCTACCTCGCGGGCTTTGGGCGCCCACACTGGCGCAGGCCAGCGGGCATCCCAGTCGAAGCGGGCGATCACATGCCAGTGCAGGTGGGGCACCACATTGCCCAGGCTGGCCAGGTTCACCTTGGTGGGCTGCAAGGCCTGCCGCAGCACGGTTTCCACTTTGGCCACCACCTGCATGATCGCGCTGCGATCAGGCGGGGGCAGGTCGGTCCACTCGGCCACGTGCGCGTTCCAGATCACCCGGTAGAAGGCCGGGTGGTCGGCGTCTTCGGCGCGGATGATGCGCAGCTGGTCGTTGCGCGCGATGAGGATGCCCCCATCGCGTTCGCACAGCTCGCAACCGGGCACGGTGTGATGGGCGCTCATGCCGCAGGCCTCAGGGGTCAAACCAGCACGCGCTCGATGCCACCGGCATTGGCCCGGTCGACATACTCGCGCATCCAGTTCTCGCCCAGGATCTGGCGGGCCATTTCGACCACGATGTAGTCGGCCTCGACCAGGCCGCTCTTGGCATCGTCTTCGTAGCGGCTCAGGCCCTGCAGGCAGGCCGGGCAGGACGTCAGGATCTTGACGTTGTCCTTCTCGCCCAGCAGGCCCTGGCCACGCAGTTCGGCCTCGCCCTTGCGGATCTCTTCTTCCTTGCGGAAGCGCACTTGCGTGGAGATGTCCGGGCGGTTCACGGCCAGCGTGCCCGACTCACCGCAGCAGCGCTCCGACTTGACCACGCCATCGCCCACCAGGGCCTTGACGGTCTTCATCGGGTCTTGCTGCTTCATGGGGCTGTGGCAGGGGTCGTGGTACAGGAAGGCGCCCTTGCCTTGCAGGGTGACACCCTTTTCGAGCAGGTACTCGTGGATGTCGACGATGCGGCAGCCCGGGAAGATCTTGTCGAACTGGTAGCCCTGCAGCTGGTCGAAGCAGGTGCCGCAGCTGACCACCACGGTCTTGATGTCCAGGTAGTTCAGCGTGTTGGCCACGCGGTGGAACAGCACCCGGTTGTCGGTGATCATCTTCTCGGCCACATCGAACTGGCCGGCGCCGCGTTGCGGGTAGCCGCAGCACAGATAGCCCGGGGGCATCACGGTCTGCACACCGGCATGCCACAGCATGGCCTGCGTGGCCAGACCCACCTGCGAATACAGACGCTCCGAGCCGCAGCCGGGGAAGTAGAACACGGCCTCGGTGTCGGCGGTGGTCTGCTTCGGGTCGCGGATGATGGGCACGTAGTCGCGGTCTTCGATGTCCAGCAGGGCGCGGGCCGGGCGCTTGGGCAGGCCACCCGGCATCTTCTTGTTGATGAAGTGGATGATCTCTTCTTTGAGCGGGGCCTTGCCCACCGTGGCCGGCGGTGCGCTGGTCTGCTTGCGGGCCACCACCTTCATCACGTCATTGGCGATGCGCTGCAGCGGCATGGCCACATCGGTGGTGATCGAGCGGATCACCTTGATGGTCTGCGGGTTGTTGGTGTTGAGCATGGCCATGGCCGCCGCACCGGCCGGACGGAAGCTCTTCTTGCCCATCTTGTTGAGCAAGTTGCGCATGTGCATCGACACGTCACCGAAGTCGATCTTGACCGGGCAGGGCGTCAGGCACTTGTGGCAGATCGTGCAGTGGTCGGCCACATCTTCGAACTCTTCCCAGTGCTTGATCGACACGCCACGGCGGGTCTGCTCTTCGTACAGGAAGGCCTCGACCAGCAATGAGGTGGCCAGGATCTTGTTGCGCGGGCTGTAGAGCAGGTTGGCGCGCGGGATGTGCGTGTTGCACACCGGCTTGCACTTGCCGCAGCGCAGGCAGTCTTTCACCGAGGTGGCGATGTCGCCAATGTCGCTCTGCTGCATGATCAGCGACTCGTGGCCCATCAGGCCGAACGAGGGCGTGTAGGCCTCGCTCAGGTCGGCGGCATGCACATCGTCGCCCAGGGCCTTCAGGGCGGCGCCGCGCAGCAGCTTGCCCTTGTTGAAGCGGCCTTCAGGGTCGACCTTGGCCTTGTAGGCGGCGAAGTTGGCGATCTCGTCGTCGCTCAGGAATTCCAGCTTGGTGATGCCGATGCCGTGTTCGCCCGAGATCACGCCGTCCAGCGAACGCGCCAGCGCCATGATGCGGCCCACGGCTTCGTGCGCCGTCTGCAGCATCTCGTAGTTGTCGCTGTTGACCGGCAGGTTGGTGTGCACGTTGCCGTCGCCGGCATGCATGTGCAGGGCCACCCACACGCGGCCACGCAGCACCTGCTTGTGGATGCGCTTGAGCTCGTCGATCACGGGGCTCAGGGCGCCACCGTTGAACACCTTGGCCAGAGGCTCGCGGATCTCCTTCTTCCAGCCCACGCGCACCGACCAGGTCTGCAGCAGGTTGAAGACGGTGTCCTGGCCGTTGCTGTTTTCGGCGGGCACGTAAGTGCCGTCGCGGTGCTGGGTGTAGCCCAGGGCCACCAGCCGGTCACCCACGGTGCTCAGCGGGGTGTCGAGGTGGTCGTACAGGTACTGCCAGCGCTCGCGCACCTGGGCCAGCAGGGCCTGGGCGCTCTGAACCTTCTCGGTCAGTTGCTCGGGGCTGGGCAGCTCGCT
>JBEGRT010000309.1:0-2765 GCA_041180305.1 Pseudomonadota bacterium | reverse complement strand
ATGTCCAAGACGCACCGCAAGCACGAACGGACGCACCCGCTGGTGCAGCAGGACAGCCGCAGCCAGCCGCCACCCAGCCGCCGCGAACGAATGCGCCAGGCACTGGCCCAGCAGGAGCAGGAGAGCCGGGCGCCGCTGGAGTTCCCCGAACCGGAGGCGCCGACCCCGCGCAGGGACTGGTAGCCGCCCGCCTCAACGACGTGGCCCAGCAGTTCCCCGACCTGACCGTGCAGATGGACGGCATGGACAAACCCATGCGCCTGTCGGAATTCCTCGATCAGGTGCAGCGCGAGGCCATGGAGGGCACCGACGCCGACCTGGGTGGCAATGACGCCAGCCTGATGCAGGTGGCCGCGTCGTGTTTCCTGCTCAACGGCTGATGTGATCGACCAGGGCGGCCAGCACACCAAAGAGAGCGCCGCCGCCACCGATCACGCCGATGATCAGCAGGTAGCCGCGCCATGCGGCCCACGCCCGGGCAAGTGATCCGGTCGCGAATCCTATCCACAAAGGGACGATAGTCGTCATGGCCAGCAGCACGCCAGCCAACTTGAGTGCGTAGAGAAGCGATTCCACAGCCGGAGATTAAACGATGAATCCCAAGTGTCGGCAAATGATCAATGCCGCGAGGCAGCAGGCAGGCGGGAGGCCGTTAACAGATGCGCAGGCGGCCAAGTTCGACACGATGATCGGCAGCGCCATGCGGCAACTGGCGCGCAAGGATGCCAACTGGAAGTCGTACACCCGCGATCAGCGGTACATGATGGGCGCCGAGGAAGCATCCAGGGAACTGGCGGCGGCAGCCCAGCGGAAAATTCACCTTGCCCAACTGCAGGCCCTCAAGTCCGCAGAGGTCGAGGTCCGCATGCAGAAGCAGCGCGACCTGATGGGATGGAATCGAGAGCAGGCCTGGGCGAATGAGATCCAGCAGGCCGACAACGAATCAAATGCGCTGCGAGGCGAATACAGCGCCATGATGATGGATGCCATCACCGCCGCCACATCAACCGAAGGTGCAAGCCTGACGCGCGCTGTCGGCATGAAGGTTCTTGGCCTGGACAATCCACAGATGACGCTGGACATTGCGCGAGAGCTTCACGCGCATGGCAAGGCGGGCACCGGCAATGACTTGGCGGCGCTGGCAGCCCAGGCTTTTGAGCGCACAAACGAAGCGCTGCGCCTGCGTCGCAATGCCGCAGGCGGCGACACCGGGCGCCTGGAGTATGGCTACATGCCCAACGCTTGGGAAAGTGAACTGGTCGTGTCTGCGGGCTATGACAAGTTCGCAGCCGACATCCTGCCCGAGGTGGACCGCAGCTACTACGTTCGCGAGGATGGCTCACCCATGTCCGACAGCGAGGTGCTGGGTTTGCTGCGCGCTGCAGGGGAAACCATCGGCACAGACGGCGCCAACCACATGGGGCCGCGTCCCATGGGGAAGGGTGCCCTGGCCAACAGGGGCAACGAACACCGCCAGATCCACTGGAAAAGCGGGGATGCCTACATCCGCGCCATGCAGAAATACGGCAGCGGCAGCATGTACGACGCCCTGCTGGGGCACGTGCACACCATGACCCGCGACATCGCCATGCTTGAGCGATTCGGGCCAAACCCGAACGCGCAGCACACGCAGCAGAAGCAACTTTCTGCGCAGGAAGGCGGCGGCTCAGAGTCTTTGGTCATGTGGTCGAGCCTTGACCAGCATTGGGCCCAGGTCGCAGGCGTGCAGGTTTCTCAATGGCGCTACACGCCGCCACTGATCGGCAAAGGCCTGGAGGCCGTCACCATGGGGCGCGCCAGCGGGGAATTCACGGGGGCGGGGGCCGCCAGGTTTTGGCAGCACGCCCGGAACACTGAAGTCTTCTCAAAGCTGCAGGGCATTTTGCTGACCAGCTTCACCGACCTTCCCACTTACTTCACGACCACGGGCTTCAACAAGCAGAGTTACTTCGACGCGCTCACCAATCTGCCGCGAGCCATGACGCCAGTCGCGCGTCGCGAGTTGGTCGATTTCATGAATCAGCAAGGCCTGATGGCCGACACGCTGATCGACAACCTGAACCGCTTCACGGGCGATCATGTCGGCGCATCATGGTCTGGGCACATCGCCAGCGCAACCATGAAACTGAGCGCGGCAAACTGGTGGCAGGACGGTATTCGCCGGGCCTTCACTTTGACGATGCAGCAGGGCATGGACAGGTGGGCAAAGGCTGGCTGGTCGAGCCTGGACGAGTGGACACAAAAGGTCTTGCTCGAATCGCGAGGCATCGGCCCCGACGAATTCGCCGTTCTACAGAAGGCGACCCCTGTCAAAACCAAATGGGGCGACATCATCACGCCGGAAGCCATCTATGCCACAGGCGACCCGTTGGCGCCCGAGGTGGTCAAGCGTTACCTGGGTCTGCTGCAGTACGAGCGCACCATGGCCGCCGTTGAGGCTGATGTTTCGGCCCGATCATTCATGAAGCGAGGCACCGAGCCCGGGACAATGATGGGCGAAGGGGCCCGCATCTTCGGTCAGTTCAAGACTTTTCCCGTGGCCATGATCACCCGGCACTGGCGCCGCATGCTGGAGACGCCGCGAGGGCTTGAGGGCGCCCCCCTGGGTTACCGGCAAGACTCCCCCGTCAACAAGGCTGCCCTGCTGGGGGCCTTCATTGTGTCCATGACAGCACTTGGGGCGATCTCGTTTCAAGCCAAGCAGATCGCGGCAGGCAAAGACCCCGTGGACATGACCACAGAGAAGTTCTGGGTTCGCGCAATGG
>JBEGRT010000308.1:0-3039 GCA_041180305.1 Pseudomonadota bacterium | reverse complement strand
CCTTGATGACCCGCTTGACGGCCGACAGCTGGTCTTGCGTGTCCAGAATCTGGAAAGCCTGCGGCAGGTGGGCCAACTGATAGTGCGCCCGCAGGAAACGGTTGCACAGGCCGTGGAAGGTTCCGATCCACATGCCGCGCGCATTGATGGGCAGCATGGCCTGCAGGCGGGTCAGCATTTCCTTGGCCGCCTTGTTGGTGAAGGTCACGGCCATGATGCCGCCCGGCGTGGCCTGCCCGGTCTGCAGCAGCCAGGCAATGCGGGTGGTCAGCACCCGGGTCTTGCCCGAGCCTGCCCCGGCCAGCACCAGATTCGGTCCGGGCGGGGCCGTCACGGCGGCCAATTGCTCAGGGTTCAGCCCCGCCAGCAAGGGGGAATCGGACAAAGCCTGGCCTGGGCCAGAATGGGCGGGGTCGAACAGGTCGGAACTCATTCCCAAATTTTAGGCGCCCTGCGCCCCGGGCCCGGCCACTCGTCCCACAAAGCCTTCGCGTCGCTCCCTGCCTGGGTGCGGGGCACAGAGGCACCACACACAGAGAGCCCGCCACATGTCCAACCCCTTGCCCCCCGTGGCCATGAGCCGCCATGCCGTGCAGTTCACCGGCTCTGGCAGCGAATACTTTCGCATCTGGATCGTCAACCTGCTGCTGATGTTCCTGACAGCGGGGCTGTACTACCCCTGGGCGCGGGTGCGCAAGCTGCAGTATTTCTATCGCAACACCCACGTGGCCGGGCATGCGCTCGATTTCCACGGCAAACCCCTGCAGATGCTGCGGGGCTACCTGCTCATGGCGGCCTTCATGGGCCTGTGGAACTGGGCGGGCAAGGTTTCCGGCTTCGCTTATGCGGTGGCCACGGTGGCTTTCGTGTTGCTGTGGCCCGCCTTGCTGCGCGCCTCGCTGGTCTACCGCCTGGGCCACACCAGCTGGCGCGGCCTGCGCTTCGAATTCAAGGGCAGCCTGCGCAGCGCCTACCTGGTCATCGGCAAGCCCCTGGGCGCCATGCTGGCACTCGGCGTGGTCGGGGTTGGGCTGCTGGCCCTGCCCTCGGTGTTGAGCAAGTTGCTGGGCGCCCTGTGCCTGCTGGCCTGCTACGGCGTGGGCCCTTATGCCTACTACCAGCTCAAGCGCTATCAGCACGACCACTACGGCTTCGCCCAGCTGCAAACCCATTGGCGCGCCACCTTCCCCCAGGTCATGAAGGTGTTCATGCGCACCGGGCTGTTCACCTTCAGCCTGGTCGCTGGCCTGGGCATCCTGGTGGCGCTGCTGGCCGGGGGTGCCCTGCTGTCCCCTCAGGCGGGCGTTGGGGCTGGCGCGCTGTTGCGTTGGCTGGTGCCCGTGATCGGCCTGGGCGTGGTGCTGATCCAGCTGGCCCCCCTGCCCTATTTCCAGTCGCGCATGCAGAACCTGCTCTGGACCGAAACCGGCTCACGCTGGGTGCGCTTCAAGAGTGAACTGCGCTTCACCCGGCTCTTCCGCTGCACTGTGCAGAACTGGTTCCTCACTGTGCTCACCCTGGGCCTGTACTGGCCCTTTGCCCAGATCGCGCTGGCCCGGGTCAAGCTGGAAGCCATCAGCGTGCACCTGCGCATGGACCCCGACACCCTGACGGCACAACTGCAAGGCAAGGCCCCCGATGCCGCCGGCGATGCGGCCTTCGATCTGGCCGGCATCGACATCGGCCTGTGACGCCGGGGCCTGACCATGACACACCCGGCCCCTTCGGTGGAAGCCCACTGGTTCGATGGCCGCAGCGCACGGGCCCACACCGTGTTGCTGCAACAGCAGGGCGACACCCTGTGCCTGCGCTCGCCACAAGACGGGCGCACGCTCACGCACTACCCGGTGCGCAGCGTGCACTGGCCCGAACGCACGCGCCATGGCGCACGCATCGCCCAGTTGCCCGACGGCGGCAGCCTGCAAGCCCTGTCGCCCTCTGCCTGGGACCAATGGCGCAGCCAGATGGGACAGAGCGGCAGCTGGGTCGAGAAAGCCCAGCTGAGCTGGCGCGCCACCCTGCTGGCCATGCTGAGCGTGGCCGTGCTGGCAGGCGTCGTGTGGCAGTGGGGGCTGCCATGGGCCGCCCGCGAAGTGGTGGCCCTGGCCCCACGCCAGGTGGACCAGGCCATTGGCGAGCGCGCCTGGGCCGCCATGGACAGCCAATGGTTCACCCCCAGCAAGCTGCCCCCTGCCCTTCAGGCCTCGCTGCAGAACAGCTTCCAGAAGGCCCTGCGCCAGCACCGGCTGCAACCCGCGCCTGGCACCCCCCTTGCGCAGTGGGACCACGCCAGCACCGTGCGGGTGCTGTTCCGACAGTCGCGCATGGGGCCCAATGCCCTGGCCTTACCCGATGGCACGCTGGTGGTCACCGATGATCTCGTTCGCCTGGTCGACCAGCGCCCCGACATCCTGATCGGCGTGCTGGGCCACGAATGGGGCCATGTGCAAGCCCGGCACAGCATGCGGCAACTGCTGCAGGCAGGTGCCCTGGGCCTGATGGTGTCTTCCGCCCTGGGCGATTTCAGCGGCATGGTGGCCGCCCTGCCCCTGATGATGGGCCAGATGGCCTATTCACGAGATTTCGAGCGCGAAGCCGACGAAGCGGCCATTGCCGTGCTGCGCTCCAACGGCATCTCGCCTGCCGTGATGGCCACCCTGTTCGAGCGCCTGCAAGCGCATGCAGAGGCCCAGCGCAAAGCCAAGCCAGAAGGCGCCAGCGAGCCCTCGGGCCTCGACATCGCCTTCAGCAGCCACCCGGCCACGGCCGAGCGCATCGCCCGTTTCCGCTCGGCCCCTGCGCCCTGACACCGCCACCAAGGCACGGAGGCTCGGTGCCGCAGCGGCTCAGTGGACCACCAGCAGCGGGATCTGGCTGTGCGACAGCACACTCTTGGTCAGCGAACCATTGATCAACGCGTCCAGGCCGTGGCGCCCATGCGTGGCCATCACGATCAGGTCGCATTCCGCACGGCGGGCCATGTCCACGATGGCATCGGCCACCTGATCGGTCAGCATGAACTGGCCGTCAAAGCCCACC
>JBEGRT010000307.1:0-3426 GCA_041180305.1 Pseudomonadota bacterium | reverse complement strand
CATGTCGGAAGCCCGCGCCCTGACCAACCTGATCGGCAATGGCGTGGCCACCCTGGTGGTGGCCAAGTGGACGGGCGACCTCGACATGGACAAGCTGCACCAGGGGCTGAACCACCCCACCGAGCAGGCTGCGCAAGCGCCTGAAGAGATCCTGGACCAGCAGGTCACGACGATGCACGTGAAGCAGGAAGCGGCCTGAGCCTGAGGGCGAAAGCTGCACCTGTCGACCAGGCGCCCTGCGGGGCGCCTTTTTTCATGCACCCACGCCTCAGCGCATCTTCAAGGTCGCCACACGGCTCATGGCCAGGCCTGCCGCTGCGGTGCGTGTTTCCACGCCCAGCTTCGCAAAGACGTGCTCCAGCTGCTTCTTGACCGTGGCCGGGCTGCTGCCCAGGATGTCGCCAATGTCGCGGTTGGTCTTGCCCTTGACGACCCAGTACAGCACCTCGCCTTCGCGGGCCGTGAGCTTGAACTCCTGGGTGATGGCGTCGATGGCGGCCTGGTCTGAGGTTTCGCGCATGACCAGCAGCCATTCGTCGTCACCCACGGGTTCGTGCAGGGCCACGGTCAGGCGGCGCGCGGCCTGGTTGACCACCCACTGAGGCGCGGCGGGCAATACGCCGACGGCCTCGCCGCCCAATGCAGCCAGAGCGGCCGACACCTCGGCCACAGCGCCTTGAAGCCAGATCACCAGTTCTTCGGGCGCCACCGATTCCGGGGCGTCGAACCACGACTGCATGAGTTTGCGCGCCAGCGGGGTCTGCCACAGCACCCGTCCGTCAGACACCCGTATCGTGATCGAGGCATGCCCGAAGGCATCGAGCGCATTGCGGGCCTGGCGGGCCTGGCGTGCGCTCTGCATGTGGGCTTCGATGCGGGCCAGCACCTCGCGCGGGCGCAGGGGCTTGACCACGTAATCGACCCCGCCGGCCTGGAAGGCCGCCACCACGTGCTCGGTCTCGGACAGCCCGGTCATGAAGACGATGGGGATGTGGGCGGTTTCGCCCTGGGCCTTCAGGCGCCTGGCCACCTCGAAACCGTCGATGCCGGGCATGACGGCATCGAGCAGGATGATGTCGGGTACCGCCTGTGCGGCACGCTGCAGGGCTGCTTCGCCATGCGTGGCCACCAGCACGGTGTAGCCGGCCTCGTCGAGGGCGTCGTGCAGCAGAGACAGGTTCTCCGGCACGTCGTCCACGATGAGCACGACGTCGGTGCGGCTGCGGTCGAGGCTCTCAAGCATGGTGGGGTGGCAAGGCAATCACAGACAAGGCAGATCGGAGCGCCAAGGCACGAACGGCCTCGGTGCGGGTGATTGTGAGGCTCATGAGGCACCGGCCGTCTGCCCGTCGCCCCCCGGTTTGGAGGCCTGCTGGGCCAGGGCCGCACCCACCGCCGACGCCAGCAGATCCAGCTGAAAGCCCTTGGCCATCTGGCGCAGCCGCTGCACAAAGGCCTCGGCCCCGGGTTCTGACGCGGCGATGCGGTCCAGCGCCTTGTGGATGCCGCGCACGTAGCCCGTGTGGATCTGCTCTTCCAGTTCGCGCAGGTGAGGCTCGCTGGGCAGGGTTTCCGGCGGTTCGGCCTGCAGCGAGGCACGCGCCACACGAGGCTGCACCGGGTCGGCCTCGATCCACTGCAGTTGCAGGCGCCTGCCCAGCCAGTCGAGCAATTCGCTGACGCGCACGGGCTTGACCAGGAAATCGTCCGGCGTGATGCCCACATCGTTGTCCAGGCCCTTGTCAAACGCATTGGCCGAGACGATGGCCGCTGGCGCCCGGCTCAGGGCATCTTGGCGGATGGCCCGCAGCGTGGCCCAGCCGTCCAGCCCCGGCATGGCCAGGTCCATGAACAGGGCATCGGGCATCAAGGCCGACGGGCCATTGCGCAGGTGCAGCAGGCATTCATCGCCCGAGGCAAAAGTCTGCACCTCGAAACCCAGTGGCGTGAGGATGCGCAGCAGCAGGCCGCGGTCGGCCTCTTCGTTGTCGACCACCCACACCCGGCGTCGCTCGCCCACATAGCCGGTGCGCTGACCACGCACCACCGGCCGTTCGCCCAGGCTGGCGCGCACCTGCGGCAGGAACAGTCGGATGCGGAACTGCGTGCCCTGCCCCACCTGGCTGCTCACGGTCATCTCGCCGCCCATGAGGTCGGTCAGCATCTTGGAGATGGTCAGGCCCAGCCCCGTGCCACTGGCCGAGGCCCCGGCGGCTGACGAGCCCCGCGCAAAGGGCTCGAAGATGCGGGCCAGTTCATCGGCCGCGATGCCTGGCCCGGTGTCGGAAATGTCGATCTGGGCGATCTCGCGGGCATACCGCACCTTGAAGCTGACCTCGCCCTGGCTGGTGAACTTGACCGCATTGCCCAGCACATTGATGAGGATCTGGCGCACGCGCCGCTCGTCGGCCCGCACGGCCTCGGGCAGGTGCGGGTCGATGTCGGCCACAAAGCGCAGGCCCTTGCTGCGCGCCTCATGGGCGCTCAGGCTGGTGATCTGGTCGAGCAGGTCGGCCAGGCGCACCGGGCGGGGCTCCAGCGTGAGCTTGCCGCTTTCGATGCGGGCGATGTCCAGCGTGCCTTCGATCAGCGACAGCAGGTGATCCCCCCCGCGCTTGATGATGCCCACACCATGGCGCACATGCTCGGGCAGGGCCTGGTCTTCGTCGAGCAACTGGGCATAACCCAGGATGGAGTTGAGCGGGGTGCGCAGCTCGTGGCTGATGGTCGAGATGTAGCGGCTCTTGGCGTGGTTGGCCTGATCGGCCTGCTGCTTGGCCTGCTGCAGCTTTTCATCGGTGATGCGGTGAGATTCGATTTCGCGGACCAGCAGGTGGGTCTGCCGGTTGGATTCTTCCTGCGCCACCTGCCGGCTCTTGTGGGCCAGCACCAGCCACCAGCCCAGCACACCGGCCACCAGCAGCAGCGCGGCAAACACCTTCAGCAGCGCCCCCTGCAGCCAGTCGGTCATGTCGGTGGCCGACAGCATCATGCCCACGTCGAGGTCGCGCACCTGCTGCTGGTACACCATGCCGAACAGGCCGGCCAGCAAGGCGCTCAGCACCAGCATCACCAGCAGGAAGTGCCCCAGCTCGGTGTCCAGCCGGTGCCACAGGCGCTCGGGCAGCAGGCGCCGGGCCACCGCGCGCCACTGGTCGGACCAGCGCGCCTGTGGCTTGCAAAGGTCCTGACAGCGCGCATCGAGCGAGCAGCACAGCGAACAGATGTAGCCCTGGTAGGCCGGGCAATGGGCGGTGTCGTCGGCCTCGTATTCGCCCTCGCACACCGTGCAGCGGTGCAAGGCCTTGATGCGGATCACCTGGCTGAGCGGCCGCCCTTCGTGTTCCGATCCTGCGACAGGCCAGGGCGACAGCGGCGCACGCGCCAGGTAATAGCGGCCCTGGGTGGCCCAGGCCAGCAAAGGCG
>JBEGRT010000306.1:0-2829 GCA_041180305.1 Pseudomonadota bacterium | reverse complement strand
TGGCCGGCCCGTGCCCCAGCCGCCAGGGCTGATGGCGCTGTCACCCGCCGATGGCCTGCCGCCCCCGGGTGCCCGCCCATCTGATGGCGGCCCGCCCGATGGCCGCCCGCCTGGCGCACATCTGCCAGACATGCCGCCCCCGCCCGCGGGTGAACCCCGCATGCCTCTGTACACAATCCTGATCGACTACGGTGTACGGGTGTTGATTTTTGGCCTGGCCGCAGCACTGCTGGCGCGGTGGGTGTCGCGGCCGCTGTCACGCCTGCAGTCCTCGGCCAGTGCGCTGGAGCAGCAGGTCATTGCCGGCACACCGCCCAGGCCGGTGCCCGAACACGAAGGTCCGCAGGAATTGCGCGATGTGGCCGCGGCGTACAACCGCATGAGCGAGCGCCTGGTCCAGCAGTTCGAGCAGCGTTCCATGATGATGGCCGCCGTCTCGCACGACCTGCGCACGCCCCTGACCCGCATGCGCCTGCGCCTGGAGCAGCCCGACAGCCCCGCCCGCACGGATGCCTTGCGGGCCGACCTGTCCCGCATGGACCACCTGATCGGGCAGGTGCTGGCCTCGGTGCGTGCCGAACGCCACGAGGCCGAGCAGGTGTCGCTGGACCTGGCCTCGTTCGCCCAGGCCTGTGTGGACGACCATGCCGATGCCGGCCGTCCGGTCGAGTGGGGCCCGGCCTTCGCCGGGTCGGACATGCCGGCGGCTGGCCCGGCCGTGGTGCAGGCCGATCCGGTGGCCTTGCAGCGGGTGCTGGACAACCTGATCGACAACGCCGTGCGGCATGGCCACCGAGCCCGGGTGAGCGTGGCGCGGCCCGCCCAGGCGGGGTGGCAGGTCTGGGTCGATGACGAGGGGCCTGGCATCGACCCCGCGCAACTGGAACGCCTGATGCAGCCTTTTGCCCGCCTGGACCAGGCCAGACGCGAGCAGGCCGGTGCCGGTCTGGGCCTGTACATCGCCCGGCAGCTGGCAGAGCGGCAGGGCGCTCAGCTGGTGCTGAGCAACCGCCCGGGAGGTGGTTTGCGGGCGGCCTTGTGCTGGCCGTCCAGCGGGCTGGTCACTCACGGGGAGGGAGCACCCCCCGAGGGTGTGGGAAAGTTGGCGGGCTCGCGACATTTCTGATCGTTAAGCGCACCCCATGGCGCCGCGCTTGTGTCAAGCTGGGTGCATCTTCAGGAGTGTGTCGTTTTGTCGCTTGCCTTGCCGTCTTCTGCCACCGTCACGCCCGACGAGGTCCTGGCGAGGCTGGCGCTGATCGAAGACTGTCTGGCCAAGCCTTCCTGGCGATTGCGCTTTCCCCAGCCCCTGGAAGACTGGTACCAGCAAGATGGGCTGGACCGGCGGCTCACCGTGGTCACCCTGGTGGGCTTGGCCTCCATCGTGCTCTATGCCGGCATCATTGTGGTCGACTGGCTCATGACCCCCGCGATCCTGGTGCCCGGCATCTGGTTGAGGTTTGTGCTGTTCCCGGCCGTGCTGTTGCCCGGCATCTGGTTGCTGCACGTGTGGCGTCAGTCCTGGCTGGTCGAATGGGGTGTGGCGCTGGCAGGCCTGTTTGCGCTCTCGCTCACGGCCCTGCTGATCTGGATGGACAGTGGCCGCATGGCCTTCATCCGAACGGTTGAAGTCAACCTGGTGGTGGTGTTCACCTGCGCGCTGGCGCGTTTCGCACCGGCCTGCCTGATGTCTCTGGGTGCCCTGGTGGTGCATGGCATCCTGATGTGGGTCGTGCCTGACTCCACCGGGGTGATGGCCGTGCCCATCAGCATGCTCTTGTGTGCCACCTTGATCTTCACGCTCTATGCCGGCTACAAGCTGGAGCGCGACGAACGCATGGCCTTTCTGCTGGGCCTGCGCGAACGTGCGCTCGACCATGCCCTGGCCACTGAGCGCGACCGCATGGAAGGCCTGGCCACCACCGATGCCCTGACCGGCGCTGCCAACCGCCGCAGTTTCGAGCGCTACCTGCAGGAATCGACCGAGCGCGCCCAGGCCCATCAGCAGCCCCTGACCCTGGTCATGGTCGACATCGACCACTTCAAACGCTACAACGACCACTACGGGCACCAGGCGGGCGACATCTGCCTTCGCCAGGTGTGCCGCGCCATGGGCGATTGCCTGCGCCGCCCGGTGGACATGGTGGCGCGCCTGGGCGGTGAAGAGTTTGCCGTGGTGCTGCCCGAAATGGATGGCGCCGATGCCCTGGCGGCGGCCGAGCGCCTGCGCCGTGCGGTGGGGGCCCTGGGCCTGCCGCATGCCCGTTCGCTGACATCCGATGTGGTGAGCATCAGCGTGGGGCTGGCCTCGACCCATGGCCGCGACGGTCTGGATTCGGCCAGCCTGCTGGCCCGTGCCGATGCCGCCCTCTATGCCGCCAAGGAACAAGGTCGCAACCGGGTGGTGCAGGCCGATGCCTTGCCCGTGGCCCAACTGGCCCCGCGCGGTGCCAGCACCACAGGAGACTGCGGGGTGCCGTCATGAGCCCCTGGACCCTGATGCTGTCGTTGCGGGCCTGGCTGGGCTGGCGCCCGCCACCGCTGCGCTTTGACGACCCGGCCATGGAGGCCCGGTTTGCCGCTTCCCGCAAGGAGGCGAGGCTCAACCACCACCTCATCAGCGGTGCCGTGGCCCTGGCCATCTACAACGTGTTCCTGTGGGTCGACCCCATCCTGGTGCCTGATGCGGTGGAACTCGGCTGGCGCGTGCGCCTGCTGTATTTCACGCCGCCAGCCTTGCTGTTGCTGGTGGGCACCACGGCCTTCAAGAAAGACGTGCTGAGCTTGCCTGGCTGGCTGATCGACACCATCGTCATGCTCACGGGCATG
>JBEGRT010000305.1:0-5053 GCA_041180305.1 Pseudomonadota bacterium | reverse complement strand
AATGGCAGCTGGGGCGAAACCAACCTGGGCCTGGTGCGGGGGGAGGGCGAGAGCGCCCTGATCGACACCTGCTGGGACCTGGCCTGCATGCGCGAGATGCTGGCGCACAGCGAGCCGGTGTGGCGCCGCGACCCGATCCGCCATGTGGTCAACACCCACGCCGATGGCGACCACTGCTGGGGCAACCAGCTGTTTGCCGACCAGCACGTGGTGGCCACCCGCGCCTGCGTGGCCCAGATGCACCATCACACGCCGGGCCAGTTGCGTGCGCTGCAATGGGCGTCGCGCCTGGCGCAGCATGTGCCGGTGGCCGGAGTCGATGCCCTGGGGCGCTACATGGGCGACATGCTGCGGCCCTATCGGTTCAGTGGGGTGGTGCCCACGCCCGCCACGCATGTGTTCGAGGGCCAGTGCGTGCTGGATGTGGGCGGCGTGGCCCTGCATTTGCAGGAAGTGGGGCCAGGCCACACCGATGGCGATTGCTGGGTGCACCTGCCTGATCGCGATGTGGTCTTCGCGGGCGATATTTTGTTTGTGGGTGTGACGCCGGTGGCCTGGGCCGGACCGGTGTCGAACCTGGTGCAGGCCTTGCAACGCCTGCTGGCGCTGGGCGCTCGGGTGGTGGTGCCGGGCCACGGGCCACTGGCCACCCCGACCGACATCCAGGCCCAGATCGACTACTGGCAGTGGTTGCAAACCACGCTGCGGCCCATGGCCCGCGCGGGCCAGACGGTGGATGAGGCCAGCCGGGCCTGCCTGCAGGCCAGCAGTTTCCGCCGTTCGCCCTTTGCCCGGTGGGCTGCGCCAGAGCGCTTGTTCACCTCGGCCTGCACTTTGTACCGCGAATGGGGCCTGCCGGTGGGGCGCTTCAGTGGCGTGGCAGGCAGCCTGGACCATTTCAGGCGCCAAGCCCTGCTGCAACCCCGGGGCTGACCCTTTCCAGACCCGCGATCAGGTGGCTCACCCCCCACCTGAAGGGGCCCGTGTCGGCGTCGCTTGCCCAAGTTGGGTCATGATCAATGCACATGCATGATTTCATCTGCATCGATCGAATGACAGATGCCATCCCAAGCAGGTGGCGTCGCAAGGGTGAGAAGGGTGACTGACGAATCGACGAAAGGGGCCCGCTGGAACTTCCGGCGGGGGGTGGCCAGCACGCGCCTGCTGATCCAGCTGGCCGAAGAGCTGGGCATGTCGCATGGCGAGCTCGTCGAGGGCTTGCCGCTGGGCCCGGACGTGCTGGACGACCCCCGCGGCGAGGTCGAGGCCACCACCGAGCTGGCCGTGATCGAGCGCATGGTGGCGCGCCTGGGGCATGTGCCCGGGCTGGGGCTGATCGCCGGGTCACGCTACCGCCTGACCACCTATGGCATCTGGGGCTATGCCCTGATCAGCAGCCCGACCTTGCGCAGTGCGGCCGACATGGCCTTGCGCTACCTGCACCTGACCTTCGCCTTCACCGACATCACCATGGAAGAGGCCGATGGCTTCGCCACCTTCACCCTGGGTGATGACGAGGTGCCGCCCCACCTGCGGCGCTTCCTGGTCGAACGAGACGCCGCAGGCATTCAGCAGATCACCAACGACCTGTTCCACCGCACGGTGCATGCACTGCAGTCACTGAGCTTTCGCTGGCCCGAGCCGGCCGACGTGTCGGCCTATGAGGCGGTGTTCGGTGTTCGCCCGCGGTTCGGTCAGGCCCTGAACCGATCGCGCCTGCCCTCGGCCATGCTGGACCTGCCCTTGCCACAGGCCCATCCGGCCACCGCACGGCTGTGCGAAGAACTCTGCCGCCAGTTGCTCGATGAACGTCAGGAGCGCAGCGGGGTGTCGGCACGGGTGCGTGCGCGTTTGCTGCAGATGCCCGGGCACTTGCCATCGATGGAGCAGATCGCGCAGGAATGGGGCATGACCAGCCGGACCTTGCGCCGCCACTTGCTGCAGGAGGGCGTGACCTTCCGCGAGCTGCTGGATGAGGTGCGCGTGGCCCTGGCCTGCGAAATGATCGGCCGGGCCAACATGGGTCAGCGCGAAGTGGCCGACCGCCTGGGCTTCAACGACAGTTCGGCCTTCATTCAGGCTTTTCGGCGCTGGAAGGGGGTGACGCCTTCAGAATTTCGCCGCGGTCTGGGCATGCCCGTGCGGGCTGGTGGGCGCCCCAGGCGGCGCCTGTGAGTCACTCCATGCGCACCAGTTCGGAAAATGCCACCGACATGACGCGTGGCTCAAGCTGCTGGCGCCTCAGGTAGTTGTTCACCGAGTTGCGGATGCTGCGGCTGAAATCTTCAATGCCTTCGGGCGATTGCAGTTCTTCGGGGTCCACATGCTGCCCCAGGTCCTGCACCATGACCTGAAGCGCCGGGGCGTGGGCCGTCAGCGTCTTCAGGGCTTCGGGATCTTTGAGCCGAAAGGCCACCTGAAAGCGCAGGCGCTGTCCGTCGTCCATTTGCGAAATCACGGAATCAAGCCCCAGGTACACCGGCAGCGGGCGGCCGCTGGCCGTGGGGGCTGGGCCCCGGGTGAACCACCAGGCCGCGGACGCGCTGCACAGCACCAGGGCTCCGATGATCAGGGCCAGTGTCAGGTCGGTGCCTTTGCGAGGGGATGCGGTGCGGGCGGTGGCTGGGGCAGGCATGGTGACAGCGAGGCATGTGTATCGACAAGGCCTCGACGATACGGGTTGCCGGCCCGAAGGGGAACTCTGCCTTCGATCAAGCCGTGACAGGCGTCACGGCCATGTGTCACGCCGAGGCGTCGTGCTGCATGAGCTCGATTTGCTGGCGCAATTGGTCAGCCTGTTGCTGCCAGTAGCTGGGCTGGGCGAACCAGTGGAAGGCGGCGGGGAAGGCCGGGTCGTCCCAGCGGCGGGCCAGCCAGGCGCTGTGGTGGATCAGGCGCAGGGTGCGCAGCGGCTCGACCAGCTGCCATTCGCGCCAGTCGAAATCGGCCACGGTTTCGTAGCCGTCCATCAGGGCGTGCAGGGCGCCCTGGCGCTCGTGGCGGTGGCCGCCCAGCAGCATCCACAAGTCTTGCACGGCCGGCCCGTTGAGCGCATCGTCGAGGTCGACGAAATGCGGGCCGTCCGGGGTCCACAGCACATTGCCCAGGTGGCAGTCGCCATGGATGCGCCCGATTTGCAGGCCATCGACGCGGGCGAAGGCGGCATCGGCCAGGTCCAGGGCCTGCTCGGCCACCGACAGCCACACCTGGCGCTGAGGGTCGGGCAGGTCGCCGTGGTCCTTGAGCCATTGCCAGGCCGAACGCCCCAGGTGCTGAACAGTCAGGGTGGGGCGGTGGGTGAAGCGTTCGCGCCGGCCGACCTGGTGCAGGCGGGCCATCAGGCGGCCGATCCAGGCGAGCACTTCGGGGTCGTCCAGCTCGGGCTCGCGGCCCCCGCGGCGCGGGCTCACGCTGAAGCGGTGGGCGTGGCCATGCAAGGTGGCGTGGTGCAGGCTCTGGCCTTGCACCTCAAGGGGCGGCACCACCGGGATGTCGGCCTCTTGCAGGGCCTGGGCGAAGGCGTGTTCTTCCCGGATCTGGGCATCGCTCCAGCGGCCGGGGCGGTAGAACTTGGCCACCACAAAGGCACTGCCCTCCAGGGGCTCGTGCAGGCCGACCTGGAAGACGCGGTTTTCGTAGGAATTCAGGGCCAGCAGGCGGCCGTCAGGGTCGAGGCCGATGCCCACCAGGGCATCGATGACTGCGTCGGGTGTGAGGCTGGCGTAGGCGTGTTCGGGCATCCCCGATGGTAGCGCCTCAGTCGTGGCGGGGAGCGCCCCAGCGCACGATGGCGTCGTTGGCCTCATGCATGACCAGGCCGCACAGGGCCATGTGCATGGCCAGCTGGAAGGCGCTGCTTTGCACTTCGCCGTGTTCACCCATGGGGATCAGGCCCATGGCCACCATGGCCCCCACGAAGGGCAGCACGGCCGCCACGCTGCCGGCCAGCAGGGTGCGGTTGCTCAGGGGCGCACGGCGGCCGAAGGCGCGCAGGATCCCCAGGCGCCAGGCCGTGCGGAAGTAGTTGGCGGTCAGGACCAGGGCCAGGATGGCGACCCCGAACAATGGGCTGAGAGGATGCATGGCCGAGAGCTTAGCCATCGCACCCTAGAGCGTTAAGGGTATTCCCTTGAAATGAGGGGCCCCCAGCCAAGGGGCCTTCAGCGCGTTTCGTGCACGCCGTCACTCCAGCGTGGCGGCATTGGCCAAAGCCTTCAGCAATGCGGAATTGATGGTTTCCGGGCTCATGAGCAGGCCATCGCAGGCCTCCCGGATGTCTTCCAGTTGCTGGCCTTCGATGGCTTTCACCAGCCGGAAATAGGGGCCGTAGGGGCCGGTGCCATCGATCAGGGCCTGGTACACGCGTTCGGGCACCGGGATGGTCTTGAGCAGTTCCGAAAAGGGCTGGTTGAACATCCGGTCCAGCAGCGAGAACACGCCGCAGATGAACAGCTCGCCCTTCATTTCAGCGCTGCCCAGGTCTTTCGACAGCTCTTCCATCAGCAGCCCCCGGCGCACGGCCGCGAACATCACGGGCTTCATGTTGGGGTCCTTGCTGGCGGTGGCCAGCAGCAGGGCCAGCCAGCGTTTGAGGCGCTGATAGCCCAGCACCATGATGGCGTGGCGGAACGAGCTGATTTCCACCGACAGGCCAAAGGCCGGCGAGTTGATGTAACGCAGCAGCTTGTAGGCCAGGGGTGGGTCGCGCTTGAGAATGTTTTCCAGCGCCTCGATGTCGGCTTCCTTGTGCACCTGGTCGATCAGTTGCACGATGGCCTGCAGCGCCGGTTGCTCGGCGTTCTTGCCACCGCCACTCTGGATGGCATCGTCGATGGGCCAGCCCAGCACCGACAAGGCCCCGCGGCGGAAGCTGTTTTCCATGTCGGCCACGGTGGTGATGCCAGCCTGCACGAAGCCGATGCCGCGCTGGGGGCCATCGGGCGCTGCGGCGGGCAGGCCGGCGGGGCCTTCGTCGGCCCGGCGGTCATCGGCCAGGTCGATGATCGAAAGCTTGAAGCAGGGCAGCACCTCGCGCGGCAGTTCGCGGAACGGG
>JBEGRT010000304.1:0-2556 GCA_041180305.1 Pseudomonadota bacterium | reverse complement strand
TTCGTCCGGCTGCCAAGGGGCAGCGCGTGACCGGAGGCTACCTGCAGATTCAGGCCCGCGAGGCCGTGTCGCTGGTCGGGGTGAGCACCCCGGTGGCCGGCAAGGCCGAAGTGCACGAAATGAAGATGGAGGGCGATGTGATGCGCATGCGCGCGCTGCCTTCTCTGCCGGTGGGGGCGGGCCAGACTGTCAGCCTGCAGCCGGGCGGCAACCACCTGATGCTGATGGACCTCAAGCAGCCTGTGGCTGCTGGCAGCCGCGTGCCCCTCTCGTTGAAGTTCAAGGATGCCAAGGGTCAGGTTTTCGAGGTGAGCGTGTCGGCTGTGGTGCAAGCCACGGCGCCCGGCCAGGCCCCTGCGAAGGCGGGCGCAGGCCATGGGGATCACGGCGATCACCATGAGCACCATCACCACTGACGCCTCGGTCACGCCACACAGCCAAAGGGGCCGTCGATGCGGCCCCTTGCTCATGGTTCACTGCTCTTCCAGCCGCCGTGGCGGGTAGGTGTCCCAACCGTGGCAACCCGGGCATTGCCAGAAGTAGCGCTGGCTTTCGAAGCCGCAGGCAGCACAACGATAGCGCTGCAAGGGCCGTGCGGTCTTGATCAGCGATTCCTGCAGGCGTTCCAGTTCAGCGTTGCTCAGTGAAATGCCGGTGTTCAGGCGTTCGCGCAGCAGGCCTTGCGCCGCAGTCAGTGACGGTTCGGTCTGCAGGTGCTGGAACAGGCGCGAGCGGCGGACCCCGGCATCGGCCTGGAGGCTGTTGGCCGCTTGCAGCACGTCGATCGAGGCTGCTTGCGCATACAGCGCTTCCAGTTTGTGCAGGGCGCTTTCTGCCGCCTGGGGGCCCGCAGCCTGCGCGGCCTTGGCATAGTCCGACGCGATCAGGGCAAAGGCCTCTGGGTTCAGTGTCATGAGTTCATCCCACAGGCGCAGGGCTTCGTCATGGCGCTGCTGGCGCACCAGCCGCTGTCCTTGCAGCACCAGGGCGCGCGCATTCTGCGGTGCAGCTTCACGGGCCTTGGCCAGGGCCATGTCGGCCTCTTCCTGCTGGCCGCGGGCATCGGCTTCCTGGGCCACTTCGCACCAGTGGTGCGCGATGCGCGAGGCGAACGAGCCGGTGCCGGCCGCTTCCAGCTGGCGGGCCACTTCGATGGCTGGGCGCCAGTTGCGCGAGCGTTCGTGCAAGTTGAGCAAGGCCAGCCGGGCATCGGTGGCGAAGGCGGTGCCCTCCAGCGCCAGGTAAGCCTCTTCGGCGCGGTCGAACAGGCCGGCCTTCATGAAGTCTTGCGCCAGGGCGTGCTGAGCACGTTCACGTTCTTCGCGCTTGAGGTCGGCACGCGCCAACAGGTGCTGGTGCACGCGGATGGCGCGTTCGTACTCGCCGCGGCGGCGGAACAGGTTGCCCAGCGCGAAGTGCAGGTCGGAGGTGTCGGGGTCGTGCTGCACGGCCTCGATGAAGGCATCGATCGCCTTGTCCTGCTGTTCATTGAGCAGCAGGTTCAGGCCCTTGAAGTAGGCCTGTGGTGAGGCTTTTTCTTCGTCGCGCAGTTGGCGCAGGTCGTAACGCGAGGCCAGCCAGCCCAGCAGGAAAGCGCCGGGCAGGGCCAGCAGCAGCCATTGCAGATCGAATTCCATGCGGGCCCCAGGATGGGTTGGGTGTCAGCGGGTAGACGGCGGGCGGATCAGCGAGCCGGTTTGCGCGGGGCGGCCACATCGGGCGGCGCCGGCAACTGCGAGGGCAGGGTGGTCGGGTTGTCGCGCTCGGCCTGGGCCTGCTGGCGGCTCTGGCTGGCCGAGGCATCGGCCATCAGGTGCAGGCGCTTGCGGGCATCGCGGCGGTGGCGCCACCAGCTGGGCACCATGGCGACCACGCCCACGGCGCACCCGACACCGAACACGCCCAGGATGACGAACACCATGGGGGCCTGCCAGCTGTAACCGAAGAAGCCCTTGACCTCGACCGGGTGCTGATTCTTGAGCGCGAAGGCGAACAGGATCAGAAACAGAACGGCTCGCCAGAGCCAGATCAGGGTGCGGATCAAGGGCGTGCTCCCGGTGCGTGTCGGTCAGAAGGCAACCGACGGTCAGTCTTGTTCAGGGCGCGCGGCGCTGGGGCCTTGCGCATCGACCGATTCTCGCAGGGCTTTGCCGGGTTTGAAGTGGGGCACCAGCTTTTCCGGGATCAGCACCTGTTCGCCCGAGCGCGGGTTGCGGCCGGTGCGGGGTGGGCGGCGGTTGATCGAGAAGCTGCCGAAGCCGCGCAGTTCGATGCGATGCCCCTTGGCCAGGGCCTCGGACATGGCGTCCAGGATGGTCTTGACGGCGAATTCGGCATCACGCTGGGTGAGCTGGCCGAAACGCTCGGCCAGTTGGGCCACGAGGTCAGAACGGGTCATGGAACGAACAACGCAGATTTTGTGGCGGGGGCTGTGATGAACCGGCCACGGCGGGCTCATCACAGCCCCCAGGGCTGACTGCATCGGGGGTGCCGATGCAGCCCTCACTGGGGGCTGCAGGGTTCAGAACGTGGGCGATCAGCCGTTGTTCTGGTCCA
>JBEGRT010000303.1:0-3534 GCA_041180305.1 Pseudomonadota bacterium | reverse complement strand
GTACTGGCGGCCCGCAGAGATCATGGCCACCATGGTCTCGACTGCGTTCACGTTCGACCCTTCCAGCGCGCCGTCCTGCAGTCGTGCGGTCGGGTCCAGCGGCAGATCGCCATCCGGATTGCGGAACAGGCCATCGGCGCCGCGTTGCAACTTGTTTTCGGGCGTCACCAGCTTGATGCGGCCCACCGGCTGTGCGGCACCTGTGGCGCCTTTGGCCACCACCGTGCCATCGGCCGCAATGGCGGGCAGGGTGTTGGGCGGCAGGGTGATCGGCCCGCCATCGCCCATCACGGTGTAGCCGTTCTGGGTCTTGAGCGTGCCTTCGTTGTCGACCGTGAGGGCGCCGAAGCGGGTGTAGGCCTCGGTGCCATCGAGCCCCTGCACGCTCAGCCACGACCTGCCGGCCACGGCCACATCCAGGGGGCGGCCCGTGAAGTTGATCGGCCCGGCCGCGTCGTCGTAGCCCACGGTGGTTTCCAGGGCATACACGCGGGTGCTGGAGCCGTCGCCGCGCACAGGCACGGCACGGATGGCGTGCAGCTCGGCCCGAAAGCCGGTGGTGGAGGCGTTGGCCAGGTTGTTGGCCAGCACCTCCTGGCGCTGCATGTCCATCTTGGCGCCGCCCATGCCCACGTAAATCATGCGGTCCATGGTGGGTACTCCTTCTCAGGCCGTCAGGTGCGGGGCATCAACGCAGGTTCACCAGGGTCTGCAGGATCTGGTCCTCGGCCTTGATGGTCTGTGCGTTGGCCTGGTACATGCGCTGGGCCACGATCATGTTGACCAGCTCGCCGGTCAGGTCCACGTTCGATTCTTCCAGCGCGCCCCCCTGAACCAGCCCCATCTTGCCGCTGGCAGGTTTGTCCAGTTGGGGTTCGCCAGACGCTTCGGTGCGCAGCCAGTTGTTGCCCCCGTCGGGTTGCAGGCCCTGCGGGTTGTTGAAACGGGCAGTCACCAGCTGGCCTTCGGTCACGGTCTGGCCGTTGGTGTAGCGCACCAGGATGGCACCGGTGGTGTCGACCGCGAAGCTGGCGAAATCGCCCTTGGCGTAGCCGTTCTGGCTCAGGCTGTTCACTGCGCTCTTGCCGGCGTACTGGGTGCAGCCGCTCAGGTCGAGCTTGATGCCGGCCATGGCCGACTGGGTGGCCGATGAGGTACCCGCCGGGATGGTGGGCAGATCGACCGAGAAGCCCGTGATGGGGTTACCCGCCGCGTCGTAGACCTGGGCGGGCCCCTTGCCATCCGAGGTGAAGTCGATCGAGGCGATCGGTTGCGGGTCTCCGGTCGAAGGGTCGGGGTTCAGTGCCTGTCCGTTGGCCGAGGCATACACCGCCCAGGAATCCGTGTTGGTCTTGCGGAAGTAGTACTGCACCGTCACGCCTTCGCCCGATGCGTCATACAGGGTCTGCGAGGTGTTGTACGAGTAGCTGGTGTTGTTGCTGAACGCGAAAGGCGACTTGCCTGCATCGGCCGGATCGGCCGGGTCGATGGGGTCGTCATTGGCCGCCAGGTTGAACTTGGCCGTGATGGTGGTGGTGGGGTTGGCCGAGCCGCCATTGAGCCCCAGTCGAATGGGGTATGAGTTCACCGGTGCGGAGGGGTCCACGGTGGTGAGCTGTGCGCCCAGCAGCCGGTGGCCTTCGTTGTTGACCAGGTAGCCGTCCTTGTCCATCTTGAACTGGCCGTTGCGGGTGTACATGACAGGGCCCCCAGCAGCGATGGTGCCTGTCGATGTGTTGGTGTCCCACCGTTGCACCTGAAAGAAGCCGTCACCATTGATGGCCAGGTCCAGCGGGTTTTCGGTGGTCGAGATGTTGCCCTGCGTGAACTGTTGCGCCACGGTCGCCACGCGTGCCCCGATCCCGATCTGGACGGAGCCAGCCCCGTTGAGCGCCTTGGCGTACACGTCGGCGAATTCGGCGCGAGCCGTCTTGGCACCATAGGTGTTGGCGTTGGCCACGTTGTTGCCGATCACCTGCAGGTTGCTGCTGGAAACGTTGAGGCCGGAAAGTCCTTGTTGGAAGCCCATGGTGTACTCCGAAGGGTTGCGTCAGGGAAAACTGAGAAAGCGGTCGATCAGGCCAGGGCCTTGATGCTGGTGTAAGGGGTGTCGCCAGTGCGGCGCAGTTGCAGGTTCAGCCCGCTCGTGCCGGTGCGTACGGCATCGACCACATCGGTCATCAATGCCGTGTTTGACACCGCTGAGCTGCCATTGGTGGCGCGAACCTTGAAGCTCAGGTTGCTGCTGTCGGTGTTGCTGGGCGGTGTCCAGGCAAAGCCATGTTCGCCTGCGCTCTGCGCGCCAAGGTCCACGGTGTCCAGTACCTTGCCGCTGGCGTCCACCACATCGATCTGCACGCTCGATGCGCTGCCTGCCAGGTTGAAACCCCCGGAGCCCACACCATCGCTGTCCACAAACAGCTTGTTGCCTTCGACCTGCACCTGATGCCCCACCAGCGCCACGCCCTGCAGCATCTGCATCTGCGTGAAGTTGCTGCTCATGGTGCCCAGGGTGGTGTTGAGCTTTTCGATGCCGGTGACCGTGTTGATCTGCGCCATCTGGCTGGTCACCTGGGCGTTGTCCATGGGGTTCATGGGATCCTGGTTCTGCATCTGCGTGACAAGCAGCTTGAGGAAGCGATCCGACGCTTCGTTCATTTCGGTGGTCTTGTCCTTGGCCGTCGACGAGGTGGTGCCGGTGGCCGTGGTGCCGGTGATGGTGGTCATGGTGTGGTCCTTTCAGGTGCGTGGGGCAGGGCGGGCATCAGCTGCCCTGGCCCATCTGCAGCGTCTTGAGCAGCAGGCTCTTGGCCGTGTTCATCACTTCGACGTTGTTCTGGTACGAGCGCGAGGCGGAGATCATGTTGACCATCTCTTCCACCGCATTCACGTTGGAATAGGTCACATAGCCTTCGGCGTCGGCCTGCGGGTGTTTGGGGTCGTGCACGCGGCGACCGGGCGTGTCGTCTTCCTTCACGTTGGTCACGCGCACGCCGGAGGTGCCGACGTCGCCCATGGGTGTGGTCTCGAACACCACATGCCGGGCCTTGTAGGGGCTGCGGTCGGGGCCTGCCACGGTGTCGGCGTTGGCCAGGTTGGAGGCCACCACGTTCAGCCGTTGAGCCTGGGCGCTGACTGCCGAGCCCGACACGTTGAAGATCTTGAACATCGACATCGTTCAACTCCTTCACTGGCCCGTGATGGCCGTGTTCAGGGTCTTGATCTGACCGTTGAGGAAGCGCAGCGTGGCTTCATAGCGCACGGTGTTGTCCGTGAAATTCGAACGCTCTCGGTCCATGTCCACGGTGTTCTGGTCGAGGTTGGTCATGGACTGGAGGCTGTAAGTCATCTCTTCGTTGGCGTTGCTGCCCGGAGGCGCGCCGTTTTTGGCCAGGTGGTTGCCGGTGGTGCCGGCCAGGGCCAGCGTTGGCATGCGCAGGGTTGAGGGTTCGCTGCCAGGGCTTGCGAAGCCCTTCGTGGCGACCGACCCCTGGCCTGTGGCCTGCTTGAGGGCTTCGTTGAAATTGAAATCGC
>JBEGRT010000302.1:0-3399 GCA_041180305.1 Pseudomonadota bacterium | reverse complement strand
GCCTGCGTCATCAACAGCTTCTCGAAGTATTTCGGCATGACCGGCTGGCGCCTGGGCTGGGCCGTGGTGCCCGAGGCCCTGGTGCCCGCCATGGAGCGCCTGGCCCAGAACTACTTCATCTGCGCCAGCACCCCGGCGCAGATGGCCGCGCTGGCCTGCTTCACGCCCGACAGCCTGGCCGTGTGCGAAGCGCGCAAGCAGGAATTTGCCGAGCGCCGCGCCCTGGTGCTGCAAGGCCTGGCCGACATCGGCCTGCCCGTGCCCGTGCGGCCCGATGGCGCTTTCTACGCCTACATCGACGTCAGCCCCACGGGCCTGGACGCCATGCAGTTCTGCGAACGCGCCCTGCACGAGGCCCATGTGGCCCTGACCCCGGGGGTGGATTTCGGGCACTGCAGCGGGGCCCAGCATGTGCGCCTGTCGTGTGCGGCCTCGAAGGAAGACCTGGCCGAAGGGCTGGCACGGCTCAAGCGCTGGCTTCAGTCCGCCATCAGGGCCACATAAGCGGCATAACTGAAGCTGCGGTTCTTTTTTTGCCCAGTCACCTCCACCACAATGCCCAGCTCTTCCAGCAGCCCTACCGCTGCGTTGGCGGTCGGGAACGTGGTTTCCAAGACCTTCTTGACCCCGTCAATGGTGAAGCGAGGCATGGTGGGCAACAGTTCGAACAAGCGATAGGCGGTGGCACTGACCCGAGGGGCCGCAAGCAACCGGCGGCGGTCTGTGTGGATCAGGCTGGCCTGCGCCACGATGCTTTGTTCGGCCTGGCTGGCCGCGGCCTCCACACCTTGCAAAAAGAAGGACACCCACTCCTCCCAATTGCCGTGCGTGCGCACCGCTGACAAGTGCTGGTAATAGGCTTGCTGGTGGCGCTTCAGGAAGCCGCTGAGGTAGAGCAGAGGCTCCGGCAGCAGGCCCCAATGTTCGACCAAGGCCGAGATCAACATGCGGCCGATGCGGCCATTGCCATCGAGGAACGGGTGGATGGTCTCAAACTGTGCATGCACCAGTGCGGCTTTGACCAGCGGCGGCAAACCTGGTGCAGGCGCGTGGATGAATGCCTCCAGGCCTGACAGCAAAGCAGGCACATGTTCGGGCGGCGGCGGCACAAACACCGCATTGCCGGGCCGAGAGCCCCCAATCCAGTTTTGCGAACGACGCAGCTCACCTGGTTGCTTGCTGGCCCCGCGCACCCCGTCCATCAACAAGGCGTGCGCGCCGCACAGCAGCCTGACACTGATGGGCAGGCCCCCAGGGTCACGCAACTGTGCCTGCACCCACCGAAAGGCACGCAGGTAGTTGGTGACCTCCTCGACATCGGCCGGGTTGCTCACCGCCAGCCCTGCCTCACTGTCGAACAGGTCGGTCAAGGTGGCTTGTGTGCCCTCGATCTGAGAGGTCAGCAAAGCCTCCTTCCGAATGGCGCTGTACAACAGCCAATCCACCGACGGGGCCAGGCCGGCCACGGCCTTCAAGCGCGACAAAGCCAACTCTGCCGACACGTTCTGCACGGCATGACAAGCTGGCGACAACTGCGGGGCGCTGGGCGGCAAATCCAGCGGCACAAATGCGCGCACGGTTTCGCCCAAGGTCGTGGAAAGCACATAGTGTCCGGTGGTTCGCACTTGAAAAGCCCTGGCGGAAAGTGGATCAAATTAAAACACTCTTTAATTTGATCCACAACCATGAAAGACCGCTTGAATTTCGTTGCGGTTCGGGCATGGCATGCCGCCAACGCGCGGGCTGTCACGCCTGGGTTAACCTGCCCACTTCGATTGCCGCCATGCCCATGTCCAAGCCCATTGCCCCGCTATCCCATACCTTGCGCAGCCTGCTCGAGGACCTGCGCGACCTGCTGGTGTCTGCCGGGCCCGTGCTGCTGCTGGTGGCGGCCCTGCTGGGCGGCGCGTACTGGTGGCTCGACCCCCAACCACCCCGCATCGTGACGCTGGCCACCGGCCCCGCAGGCAGTGCCTATGCCGAGTTCGGCCAGCGCTACGCCAAGGCCCTGGCCAAGGAAGGCATCCGCGTGAAGCTGCTGCCCACCGAAGGCACCGTGGGCAACCTGCAGGCCCTGCGCGACGGCACGGCCGATGTGGCCTTTGTGCGCGGCGGCAGTGACGACACCAGCGCCGATGCCAATGCGGGCATCACCTCGCTGGGCGCGCTGTTTTACGAGCCACTGTGGGTGTTCTACCGGCCCGCGGCGCTGCTGCCCCCCGCCGCCCAAGGCACGGTCAAGGCCAAGGCCAAGGCCACCACCGCCACGCCACGCCTGGCGGCCCTGACCCAGCTGCAAGGCCTGCGCGTGAACGTGGACCAGGACGGCAGCGGCGTGCCTGACCTGATGCGCCGCCTGCTGCAGGCCAATGGGCTGGAGCTGGCCGCCGTGCAGGCGCGTGACCTGGCCCCCGAAGAAGCGGCCCGCGCCCTGCAGGCCGGCGAGCTGGACGCCCTGGTGCTGGTGACCGCGCCCGAATCGCCCGTGGTGCAGTGGCTGCTGCGCCAGCCCGGCATTGCCCTGGCCGACCTGCCCCATGCCGATGCCCTGTCGCGCCGCTTCCCCTTCTTGCAAACCGTGAGCCTGCCGCGCGGCATGGTCGACCTGGCCGGTGACGTGCCGCCCGACAGCATCGGCCTGCTGGCCGCCACCACCGCCTTGCTGACCCGCGACGACACCCACCCCGCCCTGCGCCAGCTGTTCGCGCAAAGCGCCCAGAAACTGCACGGCGGCGCCGGCTGGTTCAACGGCGCCCGCGACTTCCCCAACACCCGCACCAGCGAACTGCCCGTGAGCCCCGAGGGCGACCGCGCCATCAACGGCACCCCGCCCTTCTGGCAGCGCTACCTGCCCTTCTGGGCCAGCAACCTGCTGGAACGCATGTGGCTGGTGATTGGCGGTTTGATCGTGCTGCTGCTGCCCCTGTCACGCGTGCTGCCGCCGCTGTACACCTACCGCGTGCGCCAGCGCGTGTTCAGGTGGTACGCCCGCCTGCGCGCCGTGGAAGCCCGCATGGACGAAGGCCAGGCCCCGCGCGACGAACTGCTCAATGAGCTGGACGAACTCGACCGCGTGGCCAGCCAGATCACGGTGCCGCTGGCGCATGCCGATGAGCTGTATGCGCTGCGCAGCAACATCGAGAAGACGAGAAGGCGGTTGTTGGGGCGTGTGGCAGCCAGCACATCGCATTGAGCTGGGCTGAGCGCATGGCCCATTACCGCACCCAAGCCCAGGCCTACTTCGACACCACCCACGGGGTGGACATGGCCCCGCTGTACGCGCGCTTCACGCCACTGCTGCCCCCTGGCGCCCGCGTGCTGGACGCCGGCTGTGGCAGTGGCCGCGATGCACTGGCCTTTCAGCGCATGGGCTTTGCGGTGGAGGCCTTTGATGCCAGC
>JBEGRT010000301.1:0-3159 GCA_041180305.1 Pseudomonadota bacterium | reverse complement strand
CCCCCCGTCCTGGGGCACTCGCCAGCGGGGGTTACAAGTGGTGATGGTTTCTCTACCATTTCACACCATGCATTCAGCCTTTGCCCCCCTCCAACGCGTCAGTCGCCTGGCACGCCAGTGGGTGGCGGCACGCCCGCAAGCTGAAGCGGGTTCGCCGCCGGGGCTGGGTCGCTGGTCGGTGCTCTACATCGACCACAACGGCCAGTTGCAGAAAGTGCTGGCCGATGTGCAGGGCTATGTGCCTGCCGAGCGCTGTGTGGTGCTGAAGCCTGCTGAGCAGGCCGTGACTGGCGCGCAGGCCTTGCGCCTGAAGCTCAACCGCATCGCGGAAGCCATCGAGGTGCACAGCGGCCGCCGCGTGCTGCTTGACCGCTGGGTGAGTTTCGTCACGCGGCGCGGCGCCCTGGCGTCCTGATTGCGCTTATCCTTGAAGGTTGAAGGGCCCCTTGAGGGCCCCTTGGCATTTTGCTGGCCCTGGCTGCCGGCCCACCTTCTACGCGCACCATGAGCACTGGCCTCTTCACTTCCCTGCCGGGTCTGGCGGTTCAGCCTTCCCACGACGACCCCAACCCCCTGGTGCTGTACCACGGCAAGTGCCCCGATGGCTTCGGCGCGGCCCTGGCCGCCTGGCTGTACTTCAAGGGGCAGGGTGAGTATGTCGGCGTCAGCCACGGCAAGGTCACCAGCGTGGAAGACCTGCCCCCGGTGCAGGGCCGTGCGGTCTACATCCTCGATTTTTCGTTCGAGGCCGGCATCATGCAGGCGCTGGACGAGCAGGCTGCCAAGCTGGTCATGCTCGACCACCACAAGAGCGCCTTCGACAAGCTGGGCCAGTTCCAGTGCCGCTGCGGCGCCATCCACTTCGACATGAGCCAATCGGGCGCCATGCTGGCCTGGAAGTTCTTCTTCCCCGGGCAGCCGGTGCCCGATCTGGTGCGTTTCATCGAAGACCGCGACCTGTGGAACTGGGCCTTCCCGGAAAGTGCCGCCTTCCTGGCCGCGCTGGATCTGGAACCCAATGAATTCGAGCGCTGGGCCCAGATCGCCGCGTTCACGCCGGAAGAATCGGCCGCGTTCACCCAGCGCGGCACAGCCATGAACGAGAAGTTCCTGGCCCTGTGCAAGGACATTTCCGAAGGCGCTGCGCCCCTGGTGTTTGACGGCCACACCGGCGTGATGGTGAACTGCCCCGGCGCCTTCACCAGCGAAGTGGGCAACATGCTGTCGGCCCAGTGCGGCAGCTTCGCCCTGCTGTGGAGCGTGTCAAAAGACGGCACCGTGAAAGTGGGCCTGCGTGCGCAGGCGCCGTTCAACGCCATCCCGCTGGCCGAAGCCATGGGCGGTGGTGGCCACCCGCTGGCCTGCGGCTTCCGCATGGGCATGGAGCGTCTGCCCGAACTGCTGTCGGGCACCTTCTGGTCTGACCCTTCCAGGGCGGCCGACCAGGCCAGCCAGGCCGCGGCCGACCTGGCCCAGAGCTGAGCCCGTCGGGGTCACACCCCGTGTTCGAACCACTGCAGCAAGCGCGTGGCGGTGCGCTCGGGGTCGCACTGCATGAAGCAGTGGTTGCCTTCCTGCGGCTGCACCGTCACGGCTGAATTGCTGGCGGCCAGCTGCCGTGCGGAAGGCAGGATGAAGGGGAAGCTGTCGGTGGCGTGCAGCAGCAGCGTCGGGGTTCGCACCCGGCGCAAGGCACTCCACAGGCCCACCGGCGCGCTCCCAAACACCTCGGCTTCGCGGCTGGGCGGGCATTTCAGCTCCACCCCATCACCGTGTGCCGCGGGGCGCAAGGCGTGCTCGCCAAAGGCCTGCAGGGCCTCTTCGCTCCAACCTTTGTAGGTGCCCCGGCCGCGCAGGCTGTCGATGGCGGTGTCTCGGTCGGGCCAGTGGTGGCGGCGCTTGCGGGCGCTGCGTGCCAGCGGGCTGTGCGCGGCCATGCCGGTGGCTTCGGCCATGGTCATGGCCAGCGCCATGGCGGCCGGGAAGATCACCGGGTCCATCACGGCGCCCCGCTGGAACAGGGCCGGGCGTTCCGATTCGATCAGCAGTGTCAGCACGCCACCAAAGCTGTGGCCCAGGGCAAAGCAGGGCACATGGCCAAAGGGCTTGCGCAGGGCCTCAAAAGCGTCGGCCGCCAGGGCGGCATTGAGGTTCCAGCCCTTGAAGCGCCCCCCCAGGTCGGAATCGCCATGGCCCTGGATGTCGCACAGCCACAGGTCGAAGTGGGCCGATAGCCTGCGCAGCAGCGGTTCGTAGACCCGACCGCAGAAGCTGTTGCCGTGCAGGAAGTGCAGCAGCGGCTTGCCGCTGGGCGCCGAGTGCCAGCCGCGCAGGGTGAAGTCGTGGCCGGTGTCCCAGGCCCAGGGCTGAAGGGGCAAGGGGGGCAGGGGGCGATCGGACATGGTGAACTGCTGAATGCCTTGCGGCGGGTGGTGGGCTATCTTGCCATGCGCCCATGGCGCGTGCGCCCTGTTGCATTCAGGTCGTCGGGGAATGCGGGCTTCTGAGGTATGGTGCAAGTTTGGCCAATTGCAAGAATTTCCCCGGGGAAGACATGTTCGAGCGTTTGATCTGGAAGTCGATGAAGCCTGTGGCGACCCTGTCGTGCACGGTGCTGTGGACGGCCCTGCTGGTGGCGTGTCAGCCCAAGGAATCGGCCACCGGGGATGCCCCGGGTGCCTCCGCGGCCTCGGCCGCCGAAGGCAAGGCCGCCCTGACTGTGCAGACTGTCAGACCGCAGCGCGCCGAATGGGCCAGCCACCTGGCCGCCCACGGCCCGGTGGCCGCCTGGCAGGAAGTCATCGTCGGGGCGGAAGTGGGCGGTGTGCGCCTGACCGATGTGCTCGTGAATGTGGGTGATGCGGTGCGCAAGGGCCAGCTGCTGGCCGTGTTGCGCCAGGAGGGGTTGCAGGCTGAATTGCAGGCATTGCGGGCGCAGGTCAGCGAGGCGCAGGCCTTGCAGATGGAAGCGCAGGCCAATGCCGAGCGTTCGCGCGTGCTGCGCGACAGCGATGCCATCAGCGCCCAGGAACTGCAGCGCGCCACCACGGCCCTGCAGACCGCGCAGGCCCGCGTGGAAGCCTTGCGTGCGCAGGTGGCTGCCCAGGAATTGCGCCTGGCCCAGAGCCGCATCACGGCGCCCGACGACGGGGTGATCTC
>JBEGRT010000300.1:0-6441 GCA_041180305.1 Pseudomonadota bacterium | reverse complement strand
AGGCGTCAGCACCGACAGCCACGATCTGCTGGAACATGTCGCGCAGGTTGCTGGCGATGGTGATCTCGTGCACAGGGTAGGCGATGACACCGTTTTCCACCCAGTAGCCCGAAGCGCCGCGCGAGTAATCACCCGTGACGTAGTTGACGCCCTGGCCCATCAGTTCGGTCACGAACAGGCCAGTGCCCAGCTTGCGCAGCATGGCGGGCAGGTCGTCACCGGGCTTGGTGAGGCGGCTGCGCAGGGTCAGGTTCTGAGAACCTCCTGCGTGGCCTGTGGTCTTCATCCCCAGCTTGCGCGCCGAGTAGCTGGACAGGAAGTAGGCCTGCGTGACACCGCTGGCCACCACCTTGCGCTTACGGGTCAGCACGCCTTCGTCGTCGAAGGGCGCGCTGCCCTTGCCGCGCAGCACGTGCGGGTCTTCCAAGATGTCGATGTGCTTGGGCAGCACCTGCTGGCCCAGGCAATCGACCAGGAAGGTGGACTTGCGGTACAGCGCGCCACCGCTGGTGGCCTGCACATAGGCGCCCAGCAGGCCGGCGGCCAGGGTGTTTTCGAACAGCACAGGCACTTCGCAGGTGGCGATCTTACGGCCCTTCAGACGCGACAGCGCGCGTTCGGCGGCATAGCGACCCACAGCCTCGGGGCGGGCCATGTCTTTGGCCGAACGCTCGGAGGTGTACCAGAAGTCGCGCTGCATGTCGTTGCCTCGGCCTGCAATGGGCGAGACCGACAGCGAATGGCGCGAACTGGCGTAACCGCCACGGAAGCCCCGCGTGTTGCCGGCGAAGAAGTGCGACTGCTGGGCCGACACCGAGGCACCTTCCGAGTTGGTGATGCGCTTGTCGACGCCAAGGGCAGCGGCTTCGGCCCGCATGGCCAGCTCGGCGGCCTTGTCGGCGGTGATGTTCCAGGGGTGGAAGAGGTCGAGGTCGCGCTCGGCGGCCTTGCCCATGGCCAGGTCTTCCACATCCGGCAGGCCGGCCACCGGGTCTTCGGCCGTGAAGCGGGCGATGTCGTAAGCGGCGCGCACGGTCTGCTCGAGCGATGCGGGCGAGAAATCGGAGGTGCTGGCGTTGCCGCGGCGCTGGCCCAGGTACACGGTCACGCCGATGGACTTGTCGCGGTTGCGCTCCACGTTTTCCAGCTTGCCCTTGCGCACTGACACGCTCAGACCCGCGCCTTCGGACACCTCGGCACCCGCGTCGGAGGCGCCCATCTTGCGGGCCAGCTCCAGGGTCTGCTCGATCAGGGCCTTGAACTCGTCACGGCTGTAGGCAAAGCCTTGGGCCGGCTTGGCGCTGGGTTTCGCAGTGGGGGATGCCGAGCGTTTGGCGCTGGCCGAAGGGGTGCGGGGCGAAGCAGAAGCGGTCTTGCGGGTGGCCATGTGGTGGTGCCTTGAAGAGGTGCCTCGTATCATAGCGAGGACATGAACCCGAATTACCACCCTCCGAAAGGCCCGAAGTCGGCTCCCGACGATCTGGCCGACATGGCGCCCAGCCGCAGCGCGCTCAAACGTGCCAGTGACGAGCTGCAGAAACTCGGCAAGCAGCTGTTGGACCTGCCCGACAGTCGCCTCGATGCCATCGGCATGCCTGAGAACCTGCGCGAAGCCCTGGCCGATTACCGTCGCACGCGTTCGTTCGAAGGCAAGCGCCGTCAGCTGCAATACATCGGCAAGGTCATCCGCAGTGTGGACGCCGAACCGCTGCGCGAAGCCGTGGCCGCCTTCCAGCTGGGGCATGCGCAAGACGCCCTGGCCCTGCATGAGGCCGAGGCCTGGCGCCGCCGCCTGATCGACGACGAAAAGACCGCGCTGGACGACTGGCTGGCCCAGTTCCCAGAGACCGACGTGCAGCAGCTTCGCACGCTGATCCGCAATGCCCGCAAGGACGCGGCCCTGACGCCCGACAAGCGCAATGGCAAGGCCTTCCGCGAACTGTTCCAGCTGATCAAGGGCGCGCTGCTCGCCGGTGATGCGGGCGCAGCCGACGACACCTCCGAGCCTGAGGGCGACGATGAGTGAGCTGCCTCCCCTGGTGCTTCAGCCGGTGCGCATTGGCGTGGTCTCGGTGAGCGACCGCGCCAGCACCGGTGTCTACGAAGACAAGGGCCTGCCAGCCTTGCAGGATTGGCTGGGGCGCGCCGTGCGCAACCCGGTGGAATGGGTGCCTCGCCTGATTCCCGATGAGCGTGCCGTGATCGCGCAGACACTGCGCGAGCTGGTCGACGAGGCCGGCTGCCACCTGGTGCTGACCACTGGCGGCACGGGGCCTGCCCCGCGCGACGTGACGCCTGACGCCACGCTGGACGTGGCCGACAAGGAAATGCCCGGCTTTGGCGAGCAGATGCGGCAGATCAGCCTGCGCTTCGTGCCCACGGCCATCCTGTCTCGGCAGACGGCCGTGATCCGCAAGCAGGCGCTGGTGCTGAACCTGCCGGGCCAGCCCAAATCCATCGCGGAAACGCTGGAAGGCCTGCGCGACGCCGAAGGCCGCAGCGTGGTACCCGGCATTTTTGCCGCCGTGCCGTATTGCGTGGACCTGATCGGCGGGCCTTACATCGACACCCGGCCCGAGGTGTGCGAGGCGTTTCGCCCGAAGGCTGCACGCCGCACCGTGATCACGGCTTGAGGCCCTGGCTGGTCCTGCAGACCTTGCTGGTGCTGCTGGCCTGGCACAGGGTCAGGGCTTGGCCACCACAGTTTTGACCGGGCTGCCCACCGCGGGTTCGCGGCCGTTCGGCGCACCCGTGTGGTCGCCATAAAAGCCGTTGAGCAGCTTCAGCGCGGGCTCGGCGGGGGCGGGCAGGGGGCTTTGTGCGGCCAGCGCGGCCCAGCCCCCCTTGGGGTAGGCCGTGGTGCTCACGGCCCAGGGGCGAGCCAGGGCCTGATCGGCCGCACTCAGGGCGCGGAAGCTGGCTTCGGCGGCTTCCAGCCCGGCGCGGTGTTGCGCCAGGGCCTGCGTGTTCTGCGCCATGGGCACGAACAGGTACACACGCCCCTGTGGCCCATCGACCACCGTGGCCTGTGCGTTGACCGTCTGGCCCTGGGCATTGCGGCGTTGCCCTTCAAAGCGCGTGGCCCGCATGCCGCCCACCTGGGTGGCCCAGGTGCGCCCGGCCGTGGGTTGCAAGGCCTTTTGCAGCACCTGCTGGTGATCGGTGCCCACGCTGGTGGGCACCAGTTTCATGGCCAGCGCGGCGGTGCGGTCCGGGGCCAGCACCGTGAGGGTGTCGGCGCCGTTGTCGATGCGCCAGCCCGCCGGGGCGGTCAGGGCCACATTCAGGCCCGGGTGCAGGAAATGCGGGCCGCGCACCAGGCCCTGGTCGGCGCTGTCACCAAAGGCCATGCCCCGGATGGCGGCCAGGTAGCGCTGGCGGCCATCGTCGGCATAACGCCCTTGTGCGGGCCCGGGGTAGTGCGTGGCCACCTCGCGGATGTCTTGCAGCCGCTTGTCGTTGCTGGGGTGGGTGGCCAGCCAGTCGTTGCCGCTGGGTGCTGCGCGCCCTTGGGCGCGGGCCTGGTCGGCCGCGAAGGTTTCCTGGCTTTTGAGCACCTGGATCACATCGACCATGTTGGCCGGGTTGTACTGGCTGCGGGCCAGGTATTCGGCGCCCAGGCGGTCGGCTTCGGTTTCGTGCTCGCGGCTGTGGCTGGCGATCAGGCCTGAGGCCACGCTTTGCGACACATCGCTGGCCACGCGGCCCGCACCGCTCACGCCCTTGGCTTCCAGCACGGCGCCCAGCACCGAGGCGGCCAGCACGCCGATGGAGGCGGTCTGCTGCTGCGTGGCCTGCTGCGCGCCGTGCCGTGCGGTCACGTGGCCGATTTCATGGCCCAGCACGCCGGCCAGGTCGGCCTCGCTGTCAAGGTAAGCCATCAGCCCGCGGGTGATGTACACGTAGCCGCCGGGCAGGGCGAAGGCGTTGATCACGGGGCTGTCGAGCACGGTGAAGTGCCAGGCCAGCTCGGCGCGGTGCGATTGCTTGGCCAGTTTCTGGCCCACCTCGTTCACATAGGCCTGCAGCTTCGCATCGGGGTACTGGCCGTATTCCTTCAGGATCTCCTGGTGGTTCTTGCTGCCCGTGGCCACTTCCTGCTTTTCGTCCATCACGGTGCGCTGCAGCTGGCCCGTCACGGGGTTGCGCACCTGGGTGCCGCAGCCAGCCAGCAGGGCGGTGACCAGGCACAGCGCCATGCTCGGCGCGAAGGGCAGCTTCAGCGCGAACGGGGCGGGTTTCAAGGCAGCGGTGCGAAAGGGCTTCATGGGGTTGTCTCCAGGTGGGCCAGTTCGCCCTGCACCGTGCGCAGGATCAGCTGGCGCAGCCACTGGTTGGTCGGGTCTTCTTCGGCGTCGGTGTGCCAGTACAAGTGGGCATCGAGCTGCGCCGAGATCAGGGGGAAGGCGTGCAGGCGGTTGTCGAAATGGCGGTTGGCCACGCGGGCGTATTGCTCTGGCATGGTCAGCAGCATGTCGGTCATGCTGACCACTCGGCAGGCCGCGAAGTAATGGCGGCAGCGCAGACCGATCTGCCGGCGCAGGCCCTGGCGGCTGAGCTCATGGTCTTCGATGCCCAGCCCTTGCCGGCGCGCCGACACCAGCACGTGCGAGGCCGCCAGGTAGGTGTCCAGGTGCACCGGGCCGGGGCCGATCAGGGGGTGATCCTTGTGGGCCACGACCACCAGCCGGTCGAGTACGAGCCGGGTGTGCTGCAGTTCGGGGCCCACGGGCAGGGCGATGTCGATGGCGGCATCGACCCGGCCCTGGCGCAAGGCATCGGCCAGGTCGGCGCGCTCGATCTGCACGCATTGCACGGTGATGCCGGGGGCGTGCTGGCGGATGTGGGCCATCAGGCCGGGCAGGGTCAGCGCTTCCAGGATGTCTCGCATGCCCAGCGTGAACACCCGGTCAGAGGTTTCGGGCACGAAGCCCAATGACTGTGGCGATTTGATGCCGGCCTGCAGGCTGGTCAGCGCGCGCCGCACCACGGGCATCAGCTGCCGTGCATAGGGTGTGGGGATCATGCGACGCCCCTGGCGCACGAACAGCGGGTCATCGAGGTGTTCGCGCAGCCGGGCCAGCGCATGGCTCACGGCGGGCTGGCTCAGGTGCAGCTCTCGGGCGGCGGCCGTGAGCGAGCCGGTCTGCACGATGGCGTCGAACACCGGGAAGAGGTTGAGGTCGATCTTGCTGAGATTCACGCCATTGATGTTATCGGATTCAAAGAATTCATTGGATGGATGGTCGTGCCTTTCCTACACTGCCGCACGGCGTTTTCACATCAGGAGACAGACATGGATTTTGGTCATTCCCCTCGGGCCCAGGACTACATCGCGCGGGTGCAGGCCTTCATGCGCGACCACATCTTCCCGGCCGAGGCCGCGTACCACGCGCAGATGACCGGCAGCCCCGACTGGCGCCAGTGGCGTCAGCCCGCCATCATGGAAGACCTCAAGGCCAAGGCCCGTGCGGCCGGTCTGTGGAACCTCTTTCTGAAAGACCCGCACCATGGCGCCGGCCTGAACGTGGTCGAGTACGCCGCGCTGGCCGAACTGATGGGCCACAACACCATGGCCGCCGAGGTGTTCAACTGCAATGCCCCCGACACCGGCAACATGGAAGTGCTGCACATGTACGGCACGCCCGAGCAGCAGCACCAGTGGATGCTGCCCCTGCTGGAAGGCAAGATCCGCTCGGCCTTCTGCATGACCGAGCCCGATGTGGCCTCGTCTGATGCCACCAACATGGAAGCCACTGCCGTGCCGGAAGGCGACGAGGTGGTGATCAATGGGCGCAAGTGGTTCAGCTCGGGCATCGGGCACCCGAACTGCAAGGTGCTGATCTTCATGGGCCTGACCGACCCCACGGCCGACCGCCACCAGCGCCATTCCATGATCCTGGTGCCGCTGGACACCCCGGGCGTGAAGATCCAGCGCATGCTGCCGGCCTTCGGCGTGTACGACGAGCCCTTCGGCCACGGTGAAGTCACCTTCGACAACGTGCGTGTGCCCAAGGACAACATCATCGCGGGCCTGGGCCGTGGTTTCGAGATCGCGCAGGGCCGCCTGGGCCCGGGCCGCATCCACCACTGCATGCGCTGCATCGGCGGCGCCGAACGCGCCTTGCAACTCATGACCGCCCGGGGCGACCACCGCGTGGCCTTCGGCAAGCCGCTGAACCAGCTGGGCGGCAATGTCGATGTGATCGCCAACGCGCGCATGGCCATCGAGCAGGCCCGCCTGCTGACCCTCAAGGCCGCCTGGATGATGGACACCGTGGGCGTGAAAGCCGCCATGAGCGAGATTTCCATGATCAAGGTGGTGGCACCCAACATGGCGCAGGCCGTGATCGATGCCGGCATCCAGATGCATGGTGCGCTGGGTGTCACGCTCGACACCCCTTTGAGCACCCTGGCCGCTTATGTGCGCACCGTGCGCCT
>JBEGRT010000299.1:0-3389 GCA_041180305.1 Pseudomonadota bacterium | reverse complement strand
GGGCCGTGTCGACCAGCTGGATCAGTCGGTAACCCACTTCCAGGCCCAGGGTGTCGACAGGCTGCAGGTCATCCCATGAGGCCTCGCCGTTGAGTTGCGGGCCTTCGGCGGGCTTGTCGCTGGGCTTGGGCTGGTTCTTCTCGGCCTCGGCGCGCAGGTACTGCTTCCAGGCGCTCCAGCCCAGCACGCCCGCCGCAGGCACGAAGATGAAAAACGGCATGCCAGGCACCATGCCGATCAGGGCGATCACACCCGCGGCCACGGCCATGACCTTCGCATTGCGGAAGACCTGGCCAATGATCTGAGCGCCCACGTCTTCGTCCTTGCCCACCCGCGACACCACCATCGCGGAGGCCACCGAGATCAGCAGGGCCGGGATCTGGGCCACCAGGGCGTCACCCACGGCCAGCAGCACGTAGGTGCTGGCCGCGTCGGCCGCACTCAGGTCGTGCTGGGCCACACCGATGATGAAGCCGCCGATGATGTTGATGAACAGGATCAGGATGCCGGCGATGGCATCGCCGCGCACGAACTTGGAGGCACCGTCCATGGAGCCATGGAACTCGGCTTCTTCACCCACCTCGCGGCGGCGTTTCTTGGCCTCGGCCTCGTCGATCAGGCCAGCGTTCAGGTCGGCGTCGATCGCCATCTGCTTGCCGGGCATGGCGTCCAGGGTGAACCGTGCGCCCACTTCGGCGATGCGCTCGGCGCCCTTGGTGATCACCACGAAGTTGATGATCACCAGGATGGCGAACACGATGATGCCCACCGCGAAGTTGCCGCCAATCAGCACATGGCCGAAGGATTCGATCACCTGCCCGGCTGCCCCGGTACCGGTGTGGCCGTTCATCAGCACCGCGCGGGTGGAAGCCACGTTCAGTGACAGGCGCAGCAGGGTGGTCAGCAGCAGCACCGCCGGAAAGGCTGCGAACTCCAGCGGGCGTTTCATGGTGGCCGACACCATCATCACCATCAGGGCCATGGCGATGTTGAAGGTGAAGAACAGGTCCAGCAACAGCGGTGGCAGCGGCAACACCATCATCACCAGCACCATCAGCACGACGATGGGCGCGGCCATCACCTGAAAGGTCTTGGCATCCTGCCCCGACAGGCCCTTGAGTTTCAACAGCAGCTCGTTCATGCGTCAGGCTCCACGGGTGTGGTGAGGGTCGAGGTCCTTGGGCACATCCAGGTCGGGCATGTGGCCCGGCATGGGGGCCTTGCCGGCCAGGGCGGCCTTGAGCTGGTACACATAGGCCAGCACCTGGGCCACGGCGCTGTACAGCGCCATGGGCACTTCCGAATCGACCTCTGTGGTCGCGTACAGCGCACGGGCCAGGGGCGGCGCTTCCAGCACCGGCACCTCGTTTTCCGTGGCGATGTCGCGGATCTTGAACGCCATCAGGTCCAGGCCCTTGGCCACCACACGGGGCGCACCCATGGTGCCGTCGTCGTACTTCAGCGCCACGGCATAGTGGGTGGGGTTCATCACCACCAGGTCGGCGGAGGGCACATTGGCCAGCATGCGCTTGCGAGCCCGTTCGCGACCGATCTGCTTGATCTTGTTCTTGACCTCGACGTTGCCTTCCTGCTGCTTGAATTCGTCCTTGACTTCCTGGTGGCTCATCTTCATCTGTTCGGCAAACAGATACTTCTGAAGCGGCCAGTCCAGCAGTGCGAAGGCGGCCACCACGAGCAGGAGCATCATCAGCACGCTGCGCACAGCCTCGCCCACAGCGGCAAAGGCTGCAGGCAGCGGCAAGGCCAGCAGATTGACCAGATCGGGCCAGCGCTTCCACAGCAACATGCAACCGACGGCCCCGATGACCAGGCCCATCGCGCAGGCCTTCAGCGCATCGAGCAGCTGCTTCTTGGAAAACACATTGCCAATGCCCGACAGCGGGTCGAGCTTGCCGAAGTTGGGGCTGATCACCTTGAAGGTCATGACCCAACCGCCGGCAGCCACACTGGCGGCCACCGATGCCAGCCCGATGCCCAAGGCCAGCGGCACCACCAGCACCAGGGCCTGCGTGACCCACTGGCCCAGGCGCTGGGCCATCAGCTCAGGTGCAGCCACCGCGCGGGCATCGAACACCAGGCCGCTGCGCAGCAGCTTGCCCACGGCATCGAACCAGGTGGGAGTCAGGGCGATCAGGATGCCTGTGGCGGCCAGCAAGACCAGGAAGTGCCCCAGGTCTTTGGAGCGCACCACCTGGCCGTCTTCGCGGGCTTTTTCAAGCTTCCGCGCCGAGGCTGGTAACTGTTTGTCCTGTGAGTCGTCTGACATGGTGCAAGGGGGTACTTCGTCCTTGTCACCATTGTTCGCAGCGCCCCGTTTTTCTTTAGCGGGATAAGGGGGGTGCCCCTTGCGCTATTTCGGGGTGGTTTCAGGGCGCGAAACCTGCTGGCCGCGCCCTGCCCCCGGTTTTCCGCTCAATCCATGTTGGCAGGCACCACCGTCCATTGCTGGCGGGGCGTACCCTGCCCATCGACGCTTTCCAGGTGCACCGGGAAGCCCCACAGGCGCGCCACATGCTTGAGCACCTCACGGGTGTCGCCATGCAGAGGGCGGCTGTTGTGCTGGGTGTGGCGCAGCGTGAGCGAGCGGTCGCCCCGCAGGTTCACGCTCCAGACCTGGATGTTGGGCTCGCGGCTGCCCAGGTCGTACTGGCGCGACAAGGCCTCACGCAGGCTGCGGTAGCCCTGCTCGTCATGGATGGCCGAAACCTCCATTTCGCGCTCGTGTTCGTCGTCGTGGATGGCGAACAGGCGGAAATCACGCATCACCTTCGGTGACAGGAACTGGCCGACGAAGCTCTCGTCCTTGAAATTGCGCATGGCGTAATCCAGGGTCTTGAGCCAGGCGTTCTCGGCCGGGTCGGCCCCTTCGGCAGAACCCGCGAACTCGGGGAACCAGTGCCGGTCTTCATCGGTGGGCTTTTCGCAGATGCGCTTGAGGTCGGTGTACATGGCAAAGCCCAGCGCATAGGGGTTCAGGCCGCTGTAGGCCCGGTGCCCCACGGGCGGCTGGAACACCACATTGGTGTGCGACTGCAGCCACTCCAGCATGATGCCGTCGGCCAGGTGGCCGCGGTCGTACATGGTGTTGAGCAACGTGTAGTGCCAGAAGGTGGCCCAGCCTTCGTTCATCACCTGCGTCTGGCGCTGAGGGTAGAAATACTGCGCCACCTTGCGCACGATGCGCACGATCTCGCGCTGCCAGGGCTCCAGCAGGGGCGCGTTCTTCTCGATGAAGTACAGCAGGTTTTCCTGCGGCTCGGCCGGGAAACGGCGCACGGCCTCTTCTTCGGGGCGGTCGGCGCGGCGTGGCAGCGTGCGCCACAGGTCGTTGACCTGCTGCTGCAGATAGGTCTCACGCTCTTCTCGGC
>JBEGRT010000298.1:0-5928 GCA_041180305.1 Pseudomonadota bacterium | reverse complement strand
GCCCCATGGACGAAAGCCGCGAATGGGCCATTGCCGGCATCACGCCGCTGCAAGGCTGAACGCCTTCACGTTCCTTCAAAACCCGGGCCTGCCCCGGGTTTTTTCATGGCCCTTGCAGGCTCACACTTCTTCGCCCAGGAAGCCGCCGCTCTGGTGCGCCCACAGGCGGGCGTACAGGCCGCCCTGGGCCAGCAGGCTGGCGTGGTCGCCTTCTTCCACGATGCGCCCCTGGTCGAGCACGATCAGGCGGTCCATGGCCGCGATGGTCGACAGCCGGTGCGCAATGGCCACCACCGTCTTGCCCTCCATCAGGCGGTACAGGCTGGCCTGGATGGCCGATTCCACTTCCGAGTCGAGTGCGCTGGTGGCTTCGTCGAGCAACAAGATGGGCGCGTCTTTCAACATCACCCGTGCGATGGCAATGCGCTGGCGCTGTCCGCCCGAGAGCTTCACGCCGCGCTCTCCCACATGGGCGTCGTAGCCGGTGCGGCCCTTGGGGTCGCTCAGGCCCTGGATGAAGTCATGCGCTTCGGCCTTGTGGGCCGCCTGCACCATGGCTTCGTCGCCTGCGTCGGGGCGGCCGTACAGGATGTTGTCGCGCACCGAGCGGTGCAGCAGTGAGGTGTCTTGTGTGACCATGCCCACCTGCGCGCGCAGGCTGTCTTGCTGCACATCGCCCACATGCTGGCCATCGATCAGCACGCGGCCACTGCTCACGTCGTAAAAGCGCAGCAGCAGGTTCACGATGGTCGATTTGCCGGCGCCCGAGCGACCCACCAGGCCGATCTTTTCGCCCGGGCGGATGGTGAGGTTCAGGTCCTGGATGACGGGGCGTTCTTCGCTGTAGCCGAATGTGACCTGCTCGAAGCGGATCTCGCCTTCGCGCACCACCAGCGGCCGGGCATCGGGCTTGTCGACCACCTGGGCGGGGCGCGACAGGGTGTTGATGCCGTCCTGCACCGTGCCGATGTGTTCGAACAGCATGGCCATCTCCCACATCATCCAGTGCGAGATGCCGTTCAGGCGCAGGGCCATGGCGGTGGCCGCGGCCACGGCGCCCACCCCCACCTGGCCCTGGGTCCACAGCCACAAGGCGGCGCCCGCGGTGCTCAGGATCAGGCCCATGCTCAGGCTGTGGTTCACCACCTCGAAGCCCGAGACCAGGCGCATCTGCCGGTGCACCGTGACCATGAAATCCTTCATGGCGCTGCGGGCGTGGAAGGCCTCGCGCTGGCCGTGCGAGAACAGCTTGACCGTGGCGATGTTGGTGTACGCATCGGTGATGCGGCCTGTCATGAGCGAACGGGCATCGGCCTGCTCGCGGGCCGAGCGGCTCAGACGCGGCACGAAGTAAATCACCGAGGCCACGTACAACGCCAGCCAGCCCAGGAAGGGCAGCAGCAGCCAGGCATCGAAGCCGCCCACCACGGCGGTCATGGTCACGAAATAGATGACCACGAACACGAGGATGTCGCCCAGGATGAAGCAGGTGTCGCGCACGGCCAGCGAGGTCTGCATCACCTTGGTGGCGATACGCCCTGCGAATTCGTCCTGGTAGAAGTGCATGCTCTGGCCCAGCATCAGCCGGTGGAAGTTCCAGCGCAGGCGCATGGGGAAGGGGCCCGCCAGGGTCTGGTGCTTGAGCAGAGTCTGCAGGAACACGGCCAGGGGGCTGGCCACCAGCACGCCGGCCAGCATCAGCAGGTGCGAGCCTTCCTGTTGAAGCAGCTGGGTGGCAGGCACATGGCCCAGCCAGTCGACGATGTCGCCCAGCCACGCAAACAGCAGGGCCTCGAAGGCGCCGATCAGCGCAGTCAGGCTGGTCATGGCCAGCAGGTAGCGGCGCAGGCCTTCGGTGCCTGCCCACACAAAGGCCACGAAGCCTTGGGGCGGGGTCGAGGGGGGCGTGTCGGGGTAGGGGTCGACGAGGTTCTGGAACCAGCTCAGCACGGGGTGTCCTTTGGGGCAGCCCGCTAGCGTACCGCAGGGCCCTAGGGTGTGTGCGGGTGTCCGATTTCAGCCATTTTCCGCATAATGATGATCCACCAGATGCCAAAAAATCCAGGGGCTCGCGCCCGTGCCGAATTGCCGATGAGTCGCGTATGAGCAGCCTGCAAGAACAGCTGCACCCGATCAGCCTGTCGTTTCGCGAGGCTTCGCTTGAGGCGAGCTACCAGGCGGCCACCTTGCCCCGGCTGCGCTGGCATGCGCGCCTGGCCATCATCGTCGGGCTGGCCGTGTACGCCGTGTTCGGCATACTCGATTCCTTTTACGTGCCCCGGGAACTGCAGGACATGGTCTGGCAGGTCCGCGCCATCAGCATGCTGTGCGGTGTGGCGGCCCTCATGTCCACCTGGGCCAGCTGGTTTGCCCGCTGGGCCCACACGGTGCTGATGGTGTCGGGGCTGGTGGCTGGGGCCAGCACCCTGCTGGTGTTCTGGTTCCTGCCGCCCAAGGTGCTCGAGCACTACTACGCCGCCTTGTTGCTGCTGTGCGTGTTCATTTACGACTTCGTGGGCGTGCGCTTCAGCATGGCCCTGCTGGGCAACCTGATCCTGCTGGCCGCCTACAACGTGCTGTTCGTGGGGCTGCAAGAGCGCCCGCGCGAAGTGTGGATGAGCCACAACCTGCACCTGGTGTGCGCCAACATCCTGGCGGGTACGGCCGCTTACCTGGCCGAATACCGCCAGCGCAAGCTGTTCCTGATCCAGCGTTACCTCAAGCAGGATGCCCAGCAGATGCGCCACGACGCGCTGCATGATGCACTCACACGCCTGCCCAACCGGGTGCTGCTGATCGACCGCCTGGAGCAGGCCCTGAGCCATGCCCGCCGCACCAGCCAACCGGGTGCGGTGGTGTTCGTCGACCTCGACGGCTTCAAGGCGGTCAATGACCTGCATGGCCATGGCGCGGGCGATGAAGTGCTGCGCGAAGTGGCGCGCCGCATGCGCCGCTGCCTGCGTGAATCGGACACCTTGTCGCGCCTGGGGGGCGACGAATTCGTGGTGCTCACCCAGGGGGTGTCGACGGTGCAGCAGCTGCAGGCCCTGACCGACAAGCTGCGCGCCGAGATCCAGCTGGCCTATGTGGTGCCCACCATCCAGGCCCAGGGCATCACCAAGGTCTGGGTGGATGCCAGCATGGGCGCCACCTTCTTCCCGCCGGCCGATCTGCGGGCGGAAGACCTGCTCAATTCGGCCGATGAAGCCATGTACCGCGCCAAGCGGTCAGGGCGTTCGCTGGAGCTGGGCGTGCTGCAGGGGTCTGGATTTGTGGGCCTGGACGAAGCCAGCGCGGCCTGAGGCCCACCATGACCGAAATGTGAGCCATTGCAATACATTTGTCCTGCAATCTGAAGATAATCGCGGCTCGGGGCTCTCCCGCGTTCACCACAGGTTCCGTTTCACATGTCGAATCCCATTGTCTCGACCTTCAAGGGCGTGCTGGCCAGCGTGGTGCTGCTGGCGAACATTGCCACCGTCTTCAGTCTGTTGTTCCCCCTGGCCCTGATCAAGGTGGTGCTGCCGTTCACGGCTGTGCGCAAGGTGATCGACAGCGTGCTCAATGCCCTGGCCGAGTGGTGGATCGCGGTCAACACCGCCTGGATGAAGGCCGTCAATGGCAACCCCTGGGAGGTCACGGGCCTGGAGGGCTTCAAGCTGCGTGGCTGGTACCTGGTCAATGCCAACCACCAGAGCTGGGTGGACATCCTGGTGCTGCAGCGCGTGTTCAACCGCCGCATCCCGCTGCTGAAGTTCTTCCTCAAGCGCGAGTTGCTGTACGTGCCCATCATGGGGCTGGCCTGGTGGGCGCTCGACTTCCCCTTCATGCGCCGCAAGGGTGGCAGAACCGCCGCCAAGGACATCGAGACCGCTCGCAAGTCGTGCGAGAAGTTCCGCGTGATCCCCACCTCGGTGATCAGCTTTGCCGAAGGCACCCGCTACACCCGCGCCAAGCACGACCAGCAGAAGTCACCCTACAAGACCCTGCTCAAGCCCAAGACGGGCGGCCTGGGCATGGCGCTGGAAACCATCGGGCCGAAGTTCGATGCCCTGGTGGACGTGACCATCGACTACCCCGATGGCGTGCCCACGTTCTGGGACCTGCTGACCGGCCGCGTCAGCCGTGTGCGCGTGGATGTGCGCCAGGTGCAGATCCCTGCTGTGCTGTCGAATGTGGACGATGCCAGCGTGGGCGCCTACCGCAGCCAGCTGCAGGCCTGGGTCAATGAGCAATGGCAGCGCAAGGACGCGCTGCTGCTGCAATGGCGTCAGGGCCGCGCCTGAGGCGCTGAGGCCTGCGCCTGCTTCTGCAAGGGCAGCAGCAGCCGGGCCTCGAATTCGGCCGGCGCCACGTACTGAATCACGCTCTTGCCCTTGGCCGGCACGGCCACATCGATGCCCTGGCTGGGGTAGAGCAGGTGCTCGACGGCCTGATCGCCCTGGCCCAGGGTGATGCGCAGGCCCGGTGGGCCGAAGCGCTGCGTCACCGTCTGGGCATCCAGGCGGGCCTGAGGGATCAGGCTGATGCTGCGCACCGGGGCCTTCAAGGCGGTGGCCATGTCCTGCACGCCCAGCGTGAAGCGGCGTGTCGTGCTTTCCATGAACTCGACCTTGGCCGCGCGGTCGCGCATGTCCTTGAGCTGCTCGGGGGTGGCGTGCAGTGCAATGACCAGTTTGCCGGTCACGAAGCCCAGCTGGGCCGGGTCGACAAAGGCTTCCAGCGCGCCGTCTTCACCCGGGGCGGCCACCACGGCCACCTGGTGCTCGATGGGCCAGCGTGCCTGCACATCGGCCAGTGTGGCCGCAGCGCCCGGGCGCACACTCAGGCGCAGGCCGTCTCGGCCAGGCTGGTCGAACACCAGGCTGTCGCCATCGGGTGTGGCACGCACATCCCAGGGCAGGCCGGCCCCTTGTGCTGCAGGTGCTCCGCCAGGGTTGTTCAGGGGTGCACCAGGCGATGGCATGGCCCCCATCCTGTCACCTGCCGCCACCAGGCCCACAGCCAGCGCCACGGCACCCAGCACCATGGTGCCCACGATCGTCCACTTGTTCATGTGCAAGGCGTTTCTCAGGTCTTGTAAGAGGTGTCGATGCGGTCGAGCTTGCGGATCAGCGAGGGCCACACGAACGCCGCGCCCTGGCCTTCGGTCTGCACCTTCATGGCATGGCCCGTGGTGGCCAGGATGGCCGGGTCGACCTCGATCAGCGGGCCACCAGCCTGGGCAGCCAGCTGGATCTGGCAGGTGCTCTCGAACACGTACATGTTCAGGAAGGCCCCGGCCACGCTGCGGCCGATGGTCAGCAGGCCATGGTTGCGCAGCATGAGGTAGTTGGCCTGGCCCAGGTCGGCCTGCAGGCGGGGCTTTTCGTCTTCGCGGAAGGCCACGCCTTCATAGGTGTGATACGCCAGAGAAGGCAGCACGAAGGTGCTTTGCTGCGAGATGGGCAGCACGCCGCAGCGCTGGGCCGACACGGCCACACCCGCGCGGCTGTGGGTGTGCATCACGCACAAGGCGTCTTCCCGGCCTTCGTGGATGGCACTTTGGATGTTGAAGCCCGCCGGGTTCACCGGGAAGGGCGAGTCCATCAGCTTGTTGCACTTCAGATCGACCTTGACCAGGCTGGAGGCCGTGATCTCGTCAAACATCAGGCCGTAGGGATTGATGAGGAAAGCATGCTCGGGGCCGGGGATGCGCGCCGAGATGTGCGTGAAGATGATGTCGCTCCAGCCATAGGCCGCAATCAGACGGTAGGCGGCAGCCAGGTCAACACGCAATTGCCATTCTTCGGTGCTGACAACTTCTTTGAGGGATGGGATTTTCATGGCGGGGCTCCTCTTGATTGGGTAAGTCACGGAGCTTACGCTTTTTGGGCCGGGTTGGGCAGTCGCCTGCGTTTCCCGGGCCACGGAATTGGGAGGCCGCCT
>JBEGRT010000297.1:0-3728 GCA_041180305.1 Pseudomonadota bacterium | reverse complement strand
CACGCGAGGCTCCTGGGCCGTGCCCGAAATTTGCACCCCCACCTTCACGTCACTTGCACTGGCCGTGGGCGATTGCGGGCGCATGGCCAAAATATCCAGCCGCGGGTTCTCGACGGGCCCGGTGAAGGTGATGCCACCCCGCTCGATCGACAGCTTCTGGCCATAGGCCGCATAGGTGCCCTTCAGGGCGCTGACGCGGCCATGCAACTGCGGCCGGTTGCCCGGCGTGGTCAGGCGCAACTGACCGCCCAGGTGGGTGTCGATGCCTCGGCCCTTCAGGCGAAGTTGCTCGCCCAGGTTCAAGGCGATCAGCACATTCATCTTGCGCGGGCTGGCGGTTTGCACCGGCTCGTCTTCCACCCCGGGCCGATTGACCACGTTCACGTCATCGCCCACCGTGGGTGCTTCGCTGTGGCTGATGTCGATCAGGCCTTCGTCCACCGTGAACTCGCCATTGGCCTGCAAGGCATCGGGCAGCAGACTGGCCTGCAATTGCCCGCTGACCACAGCACGACGGTCCACACGCTGCAGCAAGGCGAAGCGCTCGGTGCGCAAGGTGATCTGGGCCGTGGGAGTGTCACCAAACTGGGCTTCGCCGGTGGCGCTCAGGCGCCCGCCACCCTGGCCGCCTCGGGCCTCAAAACGTTCGATGCGAGCGCCATGCTGCCCCAGGCGCAGCAGCATGTCGCCCTGCGTGACCTGGATGCCCAGCAAGGGGTTGGCCACCTGCACGCCCTCACCACTCACCAGGCCCTGCAAGTCGGGGCGCTGGAGGGTGCCTGCCACCTGCAAAGTGGCCGAAGCCTTGCCGCCCAGGCGCCAGCCGGCCGGCGCCCACACGCTGGCCGCGCGGAGGTTGTCGGCCTTGAATTCCACCTGACCGCTGAGGGCGTCGTCAGGGCCTGGCAGGAGGTCTGACCGCTGGGCACGACAGGTCACGGTTCCTCGCAGACTGCCCAGCACGCGGCCTTCCAGGGCTGGCTCCAGGCGCCACACACCATCCTGAGCCGTCAGGCCCACGCGCACTTCCTTGACGCCCAACGATTGGGCCGTCGCCCCATCAATGCCTGGTTCGCGCAATGACAGATCACCCGCCTGACGGCGCAACTCGCCTTGCACCGACCAGGCCCCACCCGGGGCACGGCGCGCCACCAGGCGCCCCGCGACCGACAGATCACCACCCCACCCCGCGTCAGGCTGTATCCGCCCCAGCAGTTCTGCCACGGGCAGCGGCGCCAGAGACGCCTGCAGGTTCACCCCTTCGCCCAGGGCATTGCCCTGCCCGCTGGAAGGCTCGATCTGTACCTTGGCACCAAACACCTGGGCCTGCGCCGCCCCGATGCGCCACTGGCGCCCATCAGGGCCCCACTGCGCCTGCAAGGCAAACGGCTGCACATCGAGCCAGGCCACACGCCCGGCGTCCAAAGGAAGCACCTTGACCGGGCCCACGCTCCCTTGCCAGCGGGCCGACCGGGCATCGCCCTGCCAACCGCCCTCCAGCGACAGGCTCACGCGGGCGGTTTCACGCACCCGGGCGCCAGTGGACAACTTGCGCTCGGGGGTGAGCACATCGCCTTGCAGGCTCAATCGGTGCGCCTCACGTGCGCCGGTCAAGGCGGCTTCGGCACGCGGCAATGCCCAGGTGCCCCACTGCGCGTCACGCGCCTTCAGGCTGAACTGCCACGGGCTCGATCCCCCGCCATCTTGCAGCGCCCATTGCCCTTCGGCATCGGCCAGGGCCACACGTGCCTGGCTGCGCGACTGAACGGCCTGCACACCGGCCGCATGCAACTGCCCGGTGCTGCGCCATTGGCCCTGGGCGTTCACGCCCCACTGGCCAGACGTTTCCAGCCGGCCCTGAAGGGCCTGCCACCCGGCCGCTTGCGCCCAGGTGCCCCAGCCCTGCAAGGTGGGCGCGCGCAGTTGCCATTGCAGGGTCGTGCCCGGCACCAGGGGCGGCTCACCGGCACGCGCAGGCAGTGCAGGCCCCTGCGCTTGCCACTCGAGCACATTGCCTGCAGCGGTGGCCTGAAGCCGGGCTTGCCAGGCGCCCTTCAGGCTGGCCTGCGCCTCGGCCGTGACAGGCACACCCAGCAAGGTGCTGCCACCCAGTTGCCCTTGGGCCGACAGTTCCAGCCGCTGCGCCCACGGCAAGGGCCCGCCTGCATCACGCGCCTGCACACGCCACTGCCCATTCAAGGCCGTGCGCTGCAATGCATCGCCAGGTGGGCGGGGCCAGGGCAGCCACCGGGCCGGGTCGAACGCCTGCAGCTTGATGTCGGCATGCCCAGCCCAAGGCCCTTGGGCGTCGGCGCCTTCTGCCTGCCATTGTCCCGACAGCGAGGCCAAGGTGTCACCGGCCTGCAGCTTCAGCGCATCGATCGCCCATTGCAGACGCGACCACTGACCTTGCAAGGACAACTCGGCGGCCTGCCCTGCCAATGAACCACCATCGGGGAGCATCAAGGCCTTCACCGCGCCATCGACACGCCAGCGCGCCATGGCCCAGGCCTGCGATGCAGACACCGGCTGCGCCTGCGTGCCGGCAGCGGCCATGCCTTCGCCCTTGACCACGCCATCCAGACGCAAGGGCGCGGCCTGGGAGTGCAGCGCCCGCACATCCAGCTGCCGCAGGGTCAAGGTGAGCCGCGTGCCTGCCGGATCATCCAAACGCCACGGACCACTGATGCGCAACTCGCCATCGGCACGGCCATCGCGCGAGGGGGTAGACACCGTGAGCTCGGCTTCGCCTTGCGGGCCGGCCTTGTCACCTTTGGCGCCCATGGCACTTGCGGCAGGCGAAAACCACAACACCTGCCCCGCCACACGTTTGATCGGCAACCCCGCCGCATCCCAGGCCTGGGGTCTGGCGTTGCGCACATCGACGGTCAGTGCCAGGTCAGACACCCGACGGGCCGGCGCGCGCGCACCCAACACCGCAGGCAATGGCTTCAGGCGCGTGCCCGGTGCCCCCGGCTGCAGATCACGGGGGATCAGGTCCAGCGCACCGGTCAGGGCTGTGAACGGGGCGGCAGGCAGCAAGGTGTGCAGGTCGAAGGCCTCGAAGCGCACCTGCGCATGGGAAACGGGCCAATCGGCAAAAGGTGCCAGCGTGGCCTGTGCCTGCAGGCGCTGTGCGGGCGCCTGGGCATTGGCGCGCACCTGCACGTCCGATTGAAGCACCAGCGCCTGCAGGGGCCCCTGAATCTGAACGCGGGCTTCGCCCCGATCACCCGACGCCTTCCACAGCGCATTCAAGGTCGGGGCATGGGGGCTCAGCTGGGCCTGTCCCTGCAGGCTCCAGCCATGCCAGCGCACCGCCTGGATCTGCAATTCGTGCCGGGGTTGCTGCAGCGCCAGCTTCGCACGCAGCCCCACCACGGGCACACCTTGCTGCCACGGTGTGCGCAGTTCATCGATCGCCAGGGTGTCGATCACCAGCCCCACGGGTACCTGGACCTGCTCAGGCGCCTTGGCAGGGCTTGCCTTCGGGTCGGCCACCCATTGCAGATCGAGGGAAGCGGCCTGCAGCCGCTCGATGTGCACACCCACCCCGAAAGCCGCGTTGGGCGCGCGCTGGAAAGACAAGGCCTGCCAACGTGGCTGCTGCAGGGTCAGGCGGCCGCCTCGCGGAAGGGCCACGTCAATGCGTGAGGCCTGGAAATCGCCCCACAAAGCCCCCTGTGGCTCGACCACGGTCACACCCGGCAAGGCCTGCAATAAACGAA
>JBEGRT010000296.1:0-2639 GCA_041180305.1 Pseudomonadota bacterium | reverse complement strand
GAGGTATCCAGGGCCATGTTCGATCCTCAGTAACCGTCGATCACGATGCCGTTCGCATTCGTGCCGTACTGGTTGTAGTTGAAAGCGTTTTGCGCTGCCGGCGTGTAGATGCCTGCGTTCGCGGTGTAGGCCCATGGGTCCTGTTGCTGCTGGCTGTTCTTCCAACCGCTGTAGCCCTGGTTCAGCATGTTGCTCAGCGCATTCCCGCCAGTGATGTACCCCGCCCCGCGCGCATTGCCAGCCCCGAGGATGTTGCTGCTTGCGTTGTTCACGTAGTTCTGCCCGGCGCCCGTGATGGAGTTCGTCGCCACTTGGCCGGTTCCTGAAAGGCTGGCGTAGCGGTTCAGCTTCTGGTCGAGCTTGGTGCCGGCAAAGTCTTGGCCGTAGCGCTGCAAGGCCTTGAGGGTGGCGCCTGAGAACAGGCCGCCGCGCTGCGCAGCGCTGCGCTCGATCACATCGCCGCCCTGCTTCAGCTCGAAGTCATAGCTCGGGTCTTTGGTGATCTGGCTCGGGTCGTTGAGCAGGTTGATCTGCTTGCCGAGCGCGAACAGCCCGCCATCTCGCCACGGAATGTAGTCGGCGCGGGTCTGGTTGTACATCGCCAGCTGCGCGGCCGTAGAGTCCTTGGCGGCATCGATCTGGGCTTGGGCGGCCTTCTGCGCGGAGTAGTACTGCAGGAGGTTGCTCCCCGCAGTTGTGCCGAGCTGGCCCCAGTTCGTCCCGCCAGACCCGCCAGCGGAAGTGACGCCACCGCCTCCAGCTCCAGCGGCCCCAGCGCCGCCACCTGCCGCGGCACCTGCGCCTGCGCCTGCTCCTGCGATACCAGTAGACCCGAATCCACCACCGCCACCAGCTGCCACTGCCGCAGAGTCCCATGCGCCGACGCCTGATGCGACGCCCTCCCCGAGGAAAGCCCCATCCCCGGCGGCCACACCACCGGCAGCCGTGCCGCCACCTGCCGTGCCAGCGGCCCCGCCAGCTGCCCCATCGACCGCCGCGCCGGCCAAAGCAGATTCACCAGCAGCCCCGGCGCCTCCAGCACCACCAGCTGCGCCAGATCCACCAGCGGACTGACCAGCAGCACTCATGCCGCCATAAACTGCGCCAGCAGTTGCCCCGGTGTTTCTCAGCCACCGACCGAAGTCGTCCTTGTCCTTTTGGGACATGTCCTTCCAATGGGCGCCCATGTTCCCGAGCCAGGTGTCACCGAAGACCTTCTCGATGGCCCGGCTGGTCTCGTTCACGAGGTCGGTCGAACTCTGGTGCGCCAGGTCAAGCGAGTAGTGCCCTACCGGGTCGATGTACTTCGTGACGCCGTGGATGTCGTTGAGCGTGTCGCTGATATTGTTCCAAAACCCCATGGTGGGCTCTCTTTCGTTCTGTCGTTTTGGGGGTCAGCCGGCCACGCCCATGTAGCCTTCAAGCATGATCGTGAGGGCCGTTCCAGTGCCTGCGCCACCCACCAGAAAGTCAGTGGAATCAAGCCGCGTCATCACGGGCTCGCTGAATGCGGAATTCGCCCGCACGCTGCGAGCAGTCCCAAGAAACTCGGTCCCGGCGGCATTGGCACCTGTCGCGCCGATCCACAGTGAAAACGTGGCGTCAGAACTGGTCTTGTTGACGATCGTCACCTTGCGCAGTTCGATGTAGCAGGGCGAAGAACCTGCGTTCACACCACCCGTCACGGTGGGTGGGTTCAGGATGTTGGTGGTGAGATTTGTGGTCAGGGCGATAGGCCCGAAGCGGACAATCTTTCGGCTCATTCAGATCACCTTCGCGATGAAGATCGCGTACATGGGTTGATTGGTCGTATCGACGGCGATCCACTCGATCTGCCCTCGGTTGTTTGCCGCGTCGCCCAGGATCGCGGCGCCTTGTCCTGCAATGGCCGATGCGAATGCACAGCCTGAACAGTCAGTTGTTGCGCCCAGGTTTGAAGCCACGGGCAACGAGAACCCGAGCTGAGTTGAACCTGCTGCCGTTGGGTCAACGTCTACCCGCCCACCGCCGAACATCACCGACCCGATGCGGACATAGGCCCACTCGTAGGCCGTTGAAGCGGATAGGTTCGTGACGTTCGTGAGCGTCGGCGTGTAGGTTCCTGCCGCGATCAACAGGCCGTCTTCGAGGCGGCCGTCGGCAGATGCCTTTGGTGTCACCCCGGCCGTGAGCGCGAGTGCCAGCATGGCGAGGCCGCCCGGCACCAGCATGGGCGGCGCCTCTGACGAAGCCTCGGCGTCGAACATGCTGGCGATGCCACGCTCGCCCTGCTCGCCTTGTTCTCCCCGCGCGCCCTGCAATGGCGGGAAGTCTTCGTCGTCGCTGTCGTACTCAATGACCGACGGGAAAGATGCTTCCGCCAGATCGTTGTTCGTCGGCGCGCTTGACCCTCCGGCTCGGTCAAATAGTTGCTGAGCCAGGTAGCGATACCAGCCCGGGGCGTTGATCTCGACGGGCAGCCGCTTTCCGTCAACCACCACGAACCCGATAGGCACTTGCGCCTGTGGTGGTGAAAGTGGGGTTGGCATCTCAGCTCGTGTACGCAGCAACCGGGTTGAACGGAACAGCCGACGTGCAGCGCACATGCCGCACGCGCAGGTTCGTGCATGAGCCGTCGCCCTCAAACTTCACGCGAGAGA
>JBEGRT010000295.1:0-4137 GCA_041180305.1 Pseudomonadota bacterium | reverse complement strand
CCCTGGACGCCTGGATCCAGCGCCCGCGCAGCCTCTGAGCCCGCGCGGCCAAACCGTGCCTGGCGCCGTGTGTGGCGACCTGGCATCGCTGCTGGCGTGCAATCCGGGCGCTTTCTCGCCTTGTTTGCATCAGGGTGTGCGCAAGTTCTCACCTGGCCCGTTCTGGCCCCTGTCCCCCTCAATTTCATGGGGCTATTCTGCGCGGACAACTTCCCAAGAGGTGTCCCATGAAGCCCCTGGTTCGCAATGGCCTGCTGGCCGTGGTGGGTGTCGGCGCACTGGCCCTCGTGGCACTGCCCGGCTACAGCTCGCGCGTGGTGAACGAGCAATTGCAAGGCATGGCCAGTTCGCCCAAGCCGAACAGCGACATGCTGCTGCGCAACCTGCAGCACACTGCCGGCTGGTTCAGCTCACGCGGCACAGTCGATGTGGTGATGCGAGACCGGTGCCACACCGGCGAGGGCGAAGCCGACACGGTCTGGAAGGTCGAATACGAGGCCAGCCACCTGCCGACCTTCACCGCCTCCAACCGTTTTCACTGGTCACTCAAGCCCCAGGGCGAAGGCGCCGAGGTGTTCAAGCGGCTCTTTGGCACCGACAACCCCTTGCAGGGTGATGGCCAGGTGCGCTGGAGCGGCGCTGTGCGGTCAGAACTCAGCCTGCCCGCCATGTCGTATGCCGCAGGAGGCGAACGCCTGGAAGGCGCGCCCTCCCACGGAACGCTGGCCTGGCATGACAAGGCCCTGCAGTTCCAATGGCAACTGGACGATGTCACCCTGCGGGGCACGGGTCACGCGGTTCAGGTCAAGGGGATGGCCGTCGATCTCGATCTTCAGCACTGGCAGCGCGGCATCGGCAGCATGGCCCTGAAGGTGGGCGAAATGAGCAGCCAGAGTGCCACCCTGAGCGGGCTGGAGTTCCGATCGATCACGCAGGAAAAGAACGATCGGCTGGATTCCACCCTCACCCAGAAGCTGGCCAAGGCCACGTGGGCCGGCCAGGAGCTCAAGGACCTGGTGCTCGAGGCCTCGGTACAAGGGCTGCATGCGGCCAGTGTGGAAACCTTGACCACGGTGATGGGCTCATCCTGCGGCGTGCAGGCCATGACCCGCGATGAAAGCACCCAGGTTCGCCAGGCCCTTCAGACCTTGCTGGCCAGCGGCCTGAAGGTGGGCATCACCCGACTGAGCGGCCAAGGGCAACAGGGCGGGCTCGATGGCAACTTTCAGCTGACCCTGGCCCCCACCGCCCCCGGCCAGGCCTTGAGCATGGCGCGCATGCTCAGTGCACAGGGCAAGCTGCTGCTCAAGGGCGGCTTGCTGAACGCCGAACAGCGCAATTTCGTGCTGGCCACACAATGGGCCCGCGACACTCCGGAAGGCCTGCAGGCATCACTGAGCTTCGACAAGGGCCAGCTTCAGGTCAACGGACGTGCGCTGGATGGCGCCCCCGTGTTGGCCATGCTCACCCGCTTTGACGACGTGATGCTCGCCTTCCTGCAGGACGACGCACCCATCGTGCAGGCCGAGGCCCGAGAGACACGCGACGCGGTGGCGGAAAACGAGCAGGAAGCGGACCATGAATCCGGTGACGAGGCGGTTGCAGCAGCCCCGGCTGCACCCGCCGAGCCCGAGGCACCGACCGCTCCTGCAGCACCCGCCGCACTGGCCCCCACCATGGCCGTTCCCAACACGTCACAAGAGCTCACACAAGGCAGCAAGGCCGAGTGCAGCCAGCTCAAGGACTGCGTGAACCTCAGCCTGCAAGCCGCCATGCGCGAAGACATCGACGCCGTGCGCACACTGGCCACACGCATCGACGCCTTGCCTCGCCCTGCCCCGGGCAACCGGGCACAGGCACGCAAGCTCAACCAGCAGGCGCTGGCCGCGCTGCAGGCGGGCGACCCGGCACAGGCGGTCAGCCTGTTGAAGGCGGCCGTGAAGGAAGACCCGAAGGACGTGGAAGTGATGGGCAACCTGGGCTTTGCCCTGCTCAAGGCCCAGCAGCCGCAGGAAGCAGCCAGCGTGCTGAGCGAAGCCCTGCTGCTGGACCCACGGCGCACCTCGTCGTGGGCACCGCTGGGCGAAGCCCTGGGCGCCTCAGGGCGCAGCGCACAAGGCAGCGCGGCCTTGTGGATCGCATGGCAATGGTCCAGCAACCGCGACCGCACCCTCAGCGCCTGGCAAGACAAGGCTCAGCGCGAAGCCGCGGCGCAGCACACGGCCATGGCCGACATGTACGCACGCACCGCTCAGTGGGTGACATCGGGCCAGAAGCCCGACTTCCGCGCGCAGCGCTGACGCGTCAGCGCTGCCGACCAGAAAGGATCAACCCACCCACTTGCGTGCGTTGCGGAACATGCGCAGCCAGGGGCTGGCATCGGCCAGGTTGCCGCTGGTCCAGCTCATCTGCACGTTGCGGAACACGCGCTCGGGGTGGGGCATCATGGCCGTGAAGCGGCCATCGGCCGTGGTCACGGCGGTCAGGCCGCCGGGCGAGCCGTTCGGGTTGAACGGGTAGACCTCGGTGGGCGCGCCGGTGTGATCCACAAAACGCATGGCCTGGTGCACCTTGCCGGCATTGCCGCGCTGGCTGAAGTTGGCAAAGCCTTCACCGTGCGACACGGCGATCGGCAGGCGGCTGCCGGCCATGCCCGCGAAGAACAGCGAGGGGCTGTCCAGCACTTCGACCAGGCTCAGGCGGGCCTCGAAACGGGTGCTCTGGTTGTGCGTGAACTTGGGCCAGTCTTGTGCGCCCGGGATGATCGGGCTCAGGGCCGCCAGCATCTGGCAGCCGTTGCACACACCCAGCGCGAAGGTGTCGCTGCGACCGAAGAAGGCCTGGAACTGCTCGGCCAGCTGCGGGTTGAACATGATCGAACGTGCCCAACCTTCACCAGCGCCCAGCGTGTCGCCGTAGCTGAAGCCACCGCAGGCAATGAAGCCCTGGTACTGGTCCAGGCGGGTGCGGCCGGCCTGCAGGTCGCTCATGTGCACGTCGAAGGTGTCAAAGCCACCTTGCGCCACGGCATAGGCCATTTCCACGTGCGAGTTCACGCCCTGCTCGCGCAGGATGGCCACCTTGGGGCGCGCCTTGTGCACGAAGGGTGCGGCCACATCGTCCAGCGGGTCGAAGCTCAGATGCACGTGCATGCCGGGGTCATTGGGCAGACCGATGGTGGCGTGTTCGCTGTCGGCGCAGGCGGGGTTGTCGCGCAACTGGGCAATGCGCCAGCTGACTTCGTCCCAGGTCTTGTGCAGCTGCTCCAGCGGCGCCTTGAACACGTCCTTCGCATCGCGCCAGACCTGCACTTCGTGCTGGCCGGCACCGCTCAGGATGGGCTTGCCGATCACGTGGCTGTGCTTGCCCAGGCCGTGCTCGCGCAGGGTCTTGAGCACGGCGTCGCGGTCGGCCGTGCGCACCTGCAGCACCACACCCAGTTCTTCGTTGAACAGGGCCTTGAGGGTCAGCTCGTTGCGGCGCTCGCCCACCTGGCCGGCCCAGTTCTTCGAGTCACCGGTGTCGGCCAGGCTGTCGGAAATGCCATCTCCTTCGGTGACCAGCATGTCCACATTGATGGCCACGCCAGTGTGGCCAGCAAAGGCCATTTCACACACCGTGGCCCACAGGCCGCCGTCACCGCGGTCGTGGTAGGCCAGCAGCTTGCCTTCTGCGCGCAGGGCGTTCACGGCGTTCACCGTGGCCTTGAGCATTTCGGGGTTGTCCAGATCAGGCACGTCGTTGCCGAACTGGCCCAGCACCTGCGCCAGCATCGAGCCGCCCATGCGCTTCTTGCCTTCGCCCAGGTCGATCAGCACCAGCGTGGTGTCCAGGGCCTGGCCGTTTTCACGGGTGATCAGCTGGGGCGTGAGCGTGCCGCGCACATCGGCGATCGAGGCGAACGAGGTCACGATCAGCGAGACCGGGGCCGTGACCTGCTTCGTCTGGCCGCCATCGCTCCACTTGGTGCGCATCGACAGCGAATCCTTGCCCACCGGGATCGAAATGCCCAGGGCCGGGCAGAGGTCCATGCCCACGGCCTTGACCGTGTCGTACAGCGCGGCGTCTTCGCCCTTCTCGCCGCACGCGGCCATCCAGTTGGCCGACAGCTTCACGCGTGACAACTCGATGGGGGCG
>JBEGRT010000294.1:0-3005 GCA_041180305.1 Pseudomonadota bacterium | reverse complement strand
GCGAACATGGCGCGCAGGTCAAGCTCGCGGCCGTGGGCTTCCCAGTGGCCCCTCAAGGCACCCCAGGCCACGGTCTGGTCACATCGCGACATCGTCAAACTCCCTGTGTGTCGATGCGTGTGTGGCTCAGCGCTGGGCTTCGATGAGGGCGTCGAGCTTGCCGGCATCGACCGCGAAAGCGCGGATGCCTTCGGCCAGCTTTTCCGTGGCCATGGCGTCTTCGTTCAAGGCGTAGCGGAAGGCCGCCTCGGTCAAGGGGGCCGGCGCAGCCTGCACCTGCCCGTCGAAGGCCAGGTGGCGCTGCACGGGCGCATCCGAAGCCTGCAACTGGGCCAGCAGGTCGGGGCTGATGGTCAGCAGGTCGCAACCGGCCAGCGCCAGGATCTGCCCGGCGTTTCGGAAGCTGGCGCCCATCACCTCGGTGGCGATGCCGTGCTGCTTGTAATGGGCATAGATGCGGGCCACCGACTGCACGCCGGGGTCGTTCACGCCGGCGTTGGCCGCTTCGTCCCAGCTGGTGCCAGCGGTTTTCTTGTACCAGTCGTAGATGCGGCCCACGAAGGGCGAGATCAGCTGCACGCCCGCATCGCCACAGGCCTGAGCCTGACAGAAGGCGAACAGCAGGGTCAGGTTGCAGCGAATGCCTTCCTGTTCCAGCACACGGGCGGCCTGGATGCCTTCCCAGGTGGACGCGATCTTGATCAGCACGCGCTCACGCGGGGTGCCTGCGGCCTCGTACAGGCCCATGATGCGGCGCGCGCGGGCCACGGTGGCGGCGGTGTCGAAACTCAGGCGTGCATCGACCTCGGTCGACACGCGACCGGGAATGACCTTGAGGATTTCCTGGCCGAACTTCACCAGCGTGTGGTCCACGATGTCTGCCAGGGCGGCGCCTCGGTGCGCAGCCACGGTGTCGGCCAGCAGGGGGGCGTATTCGGGCTTCTGAACCGCCTTGAGGATCAGCGAAGGGTTGGTGGTGGCGTCTTGCGGGGCGAACTGCGCCAGTTGCTTGAAGTCACCGGTGTCGGCCACCACGGTGGTGAAGGCTTTGAGCTGATCGAGTTGAGAGGCCATGGTCCTGAAAAGCTTTGTACGTCTGACACTTCATTTTGCCGCCTTATTGTGGCACTCCATGCTCCCATTAGGCTGGTAGAGTGAACCATGGCTTTTGACCTTGTCTTCTTCGGCGGCACCGGCGACCTGACCTGGCGCAAGCTCATGCCTGCGCTGTTCCACGCCTGGCGCCATGGCACCCTGCCCCCGGATGGCCGCATCCTGGCCGTGGCCCGTGACGACCGCGACGACGCGGCCTATCGCCACTGGCTGAAAGAGCGGCTCAACGAGGTCAACACCGCCAAGCGCCCTTCGGACGAAGAAGAATTCGCCCGCTTCTCGCAAGCCATCAGCTACCTGCGCATGGACCTGTCGCAAGCGGCCGATTACCAGCGCCTCAAGCAGTGGCTGGACCAGCGCCAGGCCGACACCGTGGTCATGTACCTGGCCACCAGCCCTCACCTGTTCCCGGTGATCTGCGAACAGCTCGGCGCCGTGGGCCTGAACGATGCCCGCGTGCGCGTGGTGCTGGAAAAGCCCCTGGGGCACGATCTGGCCAGTGCCCAGGCCATCAACCGCGTGGTGCGATCGGTGTTCAGCGAGCAGCAGGCCCTGCGCATTGACCATTACCTGGGCAAGCCCTCGGTGCAGAACCTGATGGCCCTGCGCTTTGGCAATGTGCTGTTCGAACCGCTGTGGCGCCGCGAAAGCATCGCCAACATCCAGATCACCCTGGCTGAAAGCCTGGGCGTCGGCACCCGCGGCGATTTCTACGACCGCACTGGCGCCCTGCGCGACATGGTGCAGAACCACGCGCTGCAACTGCTCACCATGATGGCCATGGAGCCCCCCTCCAGCGCCGATGCCGACGCCATCCGCGACGAAAAGCTCAAGGTGCTGCGCTCGCTCAAGCCCTTCGATGCCATCAGCGTCACGCGTGATGTGGTGCGCGCCCAATACCGTGGCGGCACGCTGCAGGGCGAGGTGGTCAGAGGCTATCTGGACGAAGCCAAGGTGCCCGCTGACAGCCAGACCGAAACCTTCGTGGCCCTGAAATGCGAAGTGCAGAACTGGCGCTGGGCCGGCGTGCCCTTCTATTTGCGCACGGGCAAGCGCCTGGCGCAGCGCCATTCGGAAATCGTGGTGAACTTCAAACCCACGCCCCACCCCATCTTCCCGGGCAGCGCCCAGCCCAACAAGCTGGTGATCAAGCTGCAACCGGACGACGGGCTGGAACTGCACCTGATGGCGGCGCGGGGTTCGGTCAACGGGGTGTTCCACCCCTCGGGGCAGGAAGTGCTGGCCCCCGTGTCCCTCGACCTGGATTTCGACAAGACTTTCGGCAACGAGCGCGTGGGCGGTTATGAACGCCTGCTGCTCGATGCCATTGCCGGCCGGCTCAACCTGTTCGTGCGTTCCGACGAACAGGAGCAGGCCTGGCGCTGGGTGGAGCCGGTGCTCGACTGCTGGCGGCGCGACAGCTCAGGCCTGCGCAGCTACACCGCCGGCACCTGGGGACCACCGGCAGCCAGCGCCCTGGTGGCGCGCGACGGGTTTGCCTGGGCCGAAGAAGCCTGAGCCTGAAAGCAGGAGGTGCTCAGGCCGCGGGCGTGAGCAGCCCGTCGATGCCGTACAGGCCCGCCAGGGCCATCAGCTTGGGCGGCATGGCCTTGACGGCGAAGGCGCGGCCCTTGGCTTTGGCCATGCGCTGGCATTCCAGCAGCACGGCCAGCGCACTCGAATCGAAGTGCTGCAGGGCCGAACCATCGACCGTCAGCAGCACCGCATTGTCGCCATGCGACTTGCTGGCATCTTCCAGGGTCTGCTGGAACAGGCGCAGCGTGTCGCGCACCTCGGCGTGGGTCAGCGTGGAAGGCAGCAAGAGCATGGCCAGTGTGCGACTGTGTGTGCCCGCTCAGGCGGGCTTGCGGTTGGCCAGCTGCTTGTTGCGC
>JBEGRT010000293.1:0-3823 GCA_041180305.1 Pseudomonadota bacterium | reverse complement strand
TGCGTGAAGCTGCCCGCACGGATGGTCGTGACGAAAGCCACCAGGCCAGAAAGTGAATCGGCGTCTGTCATGGCTTCAATTGTGTCTTTGGTGTCTACATTAAATCAACTTGGCGTGAGTTTATGGGTTTGTGCGTTGCCAATACGATGGTGCATCACCCACTCGATTGAAAGATTCCCCATGCCCGTCGTCCGAGTCACCTGGTTTGAAGGCAAGTCACATGAGGCCAAGCAGGCCGTGGCCACCGACATCACCGACAGCATCGTGCGCCACACCGGCACCGACCCCAAGTACATCTACGTGATCTTCGAAGAGGTCGCGCCGTCGGATTGGGCCGGCGAGGGCAAGCTGTTTGGCGAGGCCAGGGCCGCTGACCGCAGTCAGCCCGGCTGAAGCTGCCCTGTGCTGCCGCCTGAAGCCCTGGCACCCCCACCTCACGAAAGATCGCCATGTCGTCCATTGCCGAATTGATCAAGTCTCGCGTTTCCGCCAACAGCTATGACACCACGCGCCCCCTGTCTGATGCGGACGTGGCTGAGCTGGTGGAACTGGCCACTCATGCCCCGTCAGCCTTCAACTTGCAGAACTGGAAGTTCGTGGCCGTGCGCAGCGCACAGGCCAAAGTCAGGCTCCATCCGCTGGCCTACGGCCAGCAAAAGGTGCTGGACGCCCCCGTCACCTTCATCGTCTGTGGCCTGCTGGGTGCAGACGAGCTGATCGCCTCGTCCTTGAAGCCCACCCTGCAGGCAGGCATCATCGACCAGGCCACCTTTGACGGCTGGGTCGGTGCGGCGCAAGGCATGTACAAGGGCAATGCCACGCTGCAACGCGACGAGGCCATTCGGTCAGGCGCATTGGCCGCCATGACCCTGATGCTGGCGGCGCAAAGCAAAGGCATGGTGAGCTGCCCCATGATCGGCTTTGATGCAGCCGCAGTGGCCGATGCCTTCCAGCTGGATGCGACCCAGGTGCCCGTCATGCTGATCACGGTGGGGTATCCCGGTGCGGCGAACTGGCCTCACAAGCCCCGCAAGGCCCTTGCCGAGGTGCTGAGTTCGGTGTGACCGCTGCGGCGGCTCGGCCGAGTGTGTGCAGCGCGCTCGCAGGTGCGCTGCGCAGACAGGTCGGTGATCGGTGTCAGCCGGCCTGGCTCAAAAGCAGCTGCCCGAGGATCAACCTTTGGCTGACGCTTTCCAGATCGCTCAGCCGGTCGGCTTGCCCGTCTTCGATCTTGAACAGGATCAGTTCGTTGATGCCGGCCACGATGGCCATGACCAGGTCAGGATCCAGTGGCGGCAGGGCCGGTGCCACGGCGCGTTCGGCGTCATAGGCGGCCAGCAGGACATCGGCAAACTGTTGCAGCACCTCCCGCTTGGCTTTCATGCCGTCGGTGCCCAGGTACAGGATGTCGATGTACAGCCGCTTCATCAGCGCCGACTGGCTCTGCATGAAGGCCAGGTAGGCCTTGGCGCCGTGCTGGATGCGCTCCAGCGCCGACAGGCCAGGTGTGCCCGAAGCCTCGCTCAGCACCTGCAGCACGCGTGCGCTGTTCTCGCGGTACAGCGCCAGGAAACAGTCTTCCTTGTTGCCGAAGTGTTGGTAGAAGGTCCGTTTGGACACCCCCGCTTCGCGCACCACATCGTCGGCATACAGCTCTGACAGGGCGCGTTGCTCCAGCACCTTGGCCATGCCGGCGATCAGTCGGCTTCGCGGTGAGGTGCCATCTTTGGGCGGGGCCATGAATGGGTGGGGCAAACGCTGGAACGGAGCCTGGATTATTGCGGTACACTTTTGTACCACTTTCCATCGGGTGTTGTTCCATGGCTTTGCAAAACGTTCATTCCCCTTCCAGGGCATTGGTGTCCACCCAGGTGGCCATCGTGGGTTCGGGCTTTGGTGGCCTGGCGGCGGCCCACTACCTGAAACAGGCTGGCGTGCATGATGTCCTGATCCTGGAGCGTGCCGCTGATGTGGGTGGGGTGTGGCGCGACAACAGCTACCCGGGTTGTGCCTGCGATGTGCAGTCGCACCTGTATTCGTTCTCGTTTGCGCCCAATCCGGAGTGGAGCCGTGCGTTCTCTCCCCAGGCGGAAATCTTTGCCTACCTTCAGCGGTGCGCCCGTGAACTGGGCCTGTTGCCGCACGTTCGCTTGAACCACGAGGTGCAGCAGGCCACGTGGGACGAAGCCAGCGCCACCTGGCGCATCCAGACCAACCACGGCGTGGTGTTGGCCCAGCACCTGGTGGGTGGCTTTGGCTCGCTGAGTGATCCGCTGATCCCGAAGCTGCCGGGTGTGGAGTCGTTCAAGGGCGATGTGTTCCACTCGGCCCATTGGCCACGAGGTTTCAACCCCAAGGGCAAGCGCATCGCGGTGGTGGGCACTGGCGCCTCGGCCCTGCAGTTCATCCCGGCCATCCAGCCGGAGGTGGCGCAGATGCACGTGTTCCAGCGCACGCCGCCCTGGGTGTTGCCGCGCCATGACGGGCCCATCTCCGGCACTGCCCGCTCGTTGTTTCGCAAGCTGCCGTGGTTGCAGAAGCTGGCACGCGCACAGATCTACGTTCAGCGTGAAATCATGGCGCTGGGCTTTCTGAACCCCTGGCTGATGGCCAGCACGCAGTCCAAGGCCCTCAGGCACATGCAGGCGGCCGTGAAAGACCCGGTGTTGCGCCGCAAACTCACGCCCGACTACACCCTGGGCTGCAAGCGCATCCTGATCTCGAACACCTACTACCCGGCGCTGGCCCAGCCCAATGTGGAGGTGGTGGTGGAGGGTGTCCAGCAAGTGATGCCCGATGGCATCGTGGGCCAGGACGGTGTCTTCCGGCCTGTGGACACAATCATCCACGGCACGGGCTTCCAGACCAAAGACCTGCCTTTCACGCACCTGATCCACGACGGCAAGGGCCGCACGCTGGCCCAGGCCTGGCAGGGCAGCCCCAAGGCCTACATGGGCACCACCGTTCACGGCTTCCCCAACCTGTACCTGCTGCACGGCCCGAACATCGGGCTGGGCCACACCTCGGTGGTGTACATGCTGGAGGCCCAGGCCCGCCACATCGTGGGCGTGATCAAGCTGGCGCAGTCCAAGGGGTGCGCGGTGGTGGAGCCCACGGCCCAGGCGCAACAGCGCTTCCTGGCCCGCATCGAGAAGATGATGCGAGGCACCGTGTGGGTGGCCGGTGGGTGCGAAAGCTGGTACCTCGATGAAACCGGTCGCAATTCGAGCATCTGGCCAGGGTTCACCTTCAGTTATGCCCAGGCCGCCAGCCGTGTGGTCGAAGGTGACTACAGCTGGCGCAATGCGGTCGCTGAGGCATCGGGCAACAGCCGCCCTCAGGCTGCGGCATGAGCACATCCCGCCTGAAAGGCGTGTGCCTGCGTGGGCTGGATCGGCTGCTCGATGTGGGTGTCCATGCGGGTGCCTGTGCAGGCACGCCCGATGTGACCGCGACCGATCGCCTCTCGCCCCTGCTGCAGGTGCTGCGTCGGCTTCGTCGTCTGGGGCCTCGCGGCGCGTCGGCCCTGGCCCTTCGGCAGCGATTCAAGGCCGACATGGCGGCGTTGCGGGTCGGCTTTGGCGTGGGCGCCACGCAAGCGCTGGCCATGGACACCGACCAGGGCACCCTGGCGGCCCGCGTGTACCTGCCCCGTGTGCAGGCCCCAGGCGCACCGCTGACCGTGTTCTTTCATGGCGGCGGCTTTGTCATGGGCGATCTGGACACCCACGACGACGCTTGCCGGCTGTTGTGCGAGGCCAGTGGCATGCCCTGGCTTTCTGTGGCTTATCGGTTGGCACCGGAGGCGCCGTTTCCTGCGGCG
>JBEGRT010000292.1:0-3118 GCA_041180305.1 Pseudomonadota bacterium | reverse complement strand
GTCTTGGCTGACATGGAAATCCGCATCCGGCACCGGCGCGTTCTCGTCCTCGCCGATGAGCCCGAGCGCAACGGCCTCGTCGCGGTCAATGTCGCGTACCCACATGCCGGAGCCGTAATCGAATGGCGGATATGGGACTCCGAACGCGGAGATGGCCTCCCAAATCGGGTCAGCCTTCAACGCAATCATCCGGCCATCGAACAGTTGCCCGCCAGCCTCCGTCCAGCGGGTTTCCCAATCACGCGGCTTCTCGCGGCCCTCGGCGCGGAAAAGCTCCTGCGCTGGGAATGCATCAATGGCCCCGGGCGCCGTCCCCTGGATGAATTGGCCGAACCCGCGTGCGCTTCTTACGTTCTGATTCAGTTGGAGGTTGATCCGCTGGTCGGACGACAGGTCTTGGATCGTGCCGGCCTTTGCGCCCGGGTCATAGTCGATGGACTCCAGATATTGCTTCAACTCAAGCCTGGCCGTCGCGACATCTATCCCGCGGGTAGCGTATGTGCCGTCCTCGTTTTGTTCGGTGCGCGGCGCGAGGATGAGGTTGATTTTGTCCTTCAACTCCTGGAGGTGCGCGGTGTTTGTCACGCGCGCGGAGAAAAACGAACGCTCGCGAATGTGGCGTGGAATGGCCGACCATTGCTCCGCGGTCCGCGGTGACGGAGCGTCGACTTTCGACAGGTGCTTGACGATGGCTTCAACGAATTGGTTCATAATGTTTCAAAGCTCCCCAGCCCCTCATGGTGGTGTCGCTCGCGCCGGCGACGCGCCCTGCGGCACATAACGCCATTGCCCGGTGAACTCCCCGCCCGCCCGCCACCATAGCGTGGGACGGCAGAGTAGCCGCCTCGCCTCGTCGTGAGCCGCACGAATGGTATCGTCCCAGTCCTGGTCGTGCCCGGCAATAGCCATCGGTCGCGCGATGACACGCTCGACATGGTGTGCGATAGCCTGCCGTTCTGCGTCGGTGGTTGGATCATATCGGAGTATCCATCCGTCGGCCGGACCAGCGGTGCCGAGAACAAACAGCCATCCCAAGAACGCAACTACCGCCACCACTCCGATCGCTATTCCAAATCGTTCTTTGAATGTCATGCGTAAACGTCCCCAAACAGCCCCGGCTGAGGTTTGAGGCACCCCGGCGAAAACCAGATGCGTTCGCGTTTGCTGTTCTCTCTCGCCTGTCCGTTGCTTTGTGAACCATACCCGCCATGTGCTTTCCATGCGACGCATTCCCAATTCTCCGGCATCTCGTGCTCGCCTTCATACCCGCACAACGCTATGCGCAATCGTAGATCATCGCCGTGGCTGATCGCCCACTCTCGAACATCATGCGCAACATCCAGACAGTCCTCGCGGTACAGCGTCTCATTCCGATCGGCTTCGTCCGAATATGGTGGATCGAGAAACACGGCGCACGTATTTCCTGATGCAAATAACGCTCTGAGCGCGGCGCCTGAACCCCCACCCGTAATCCGTCGCCAATCACCGCAGCAAACGCGAACTCGACGCAACCGATCGGATAATGCGCGCATCCAGTCGTAAATACCGCTTTCGTCCGTTTTTACCACGCCCTGCCCGGCGCCGCTGAGATGGACGAGCTGGCGAACGCCGTCAACCTCCTGCACCTGCCATGGTCCTTCACCCGAGCACCACCCGCTATCTATCCAGCAGCATAATCCCCAACACCACCATCCTGCGACCTTTGCGTCGAACCAGTCTGGATCGGCTTCTAACCGCGGACCAATGCCGTCCTTGCGCTCGACGAGCCAAATGTGCCTGGCATGAAGGTCATTCTCGTTTACTGGCCAGTCGGCGAACGCGGCAACTTCATCTGGAGCGTAACGAACAGCGCGCCAAAAATTGGCAACCAGTCCGTCCTTATCGTTGATCGTCTCGTTGCCGTCAAATGGTTCCGGGCGGCCAAGCAGCATCGCGCCGGAGCCGAAGAATGGCTCGATGTAGTTCGGTACGTCGCCGAATCGCGACCACACAAGATCGTTAACGCGCGACTTGCCGCCGAACCACGGGAACGGCGCTTGGAGTTTATCGGTCATTCATCTTCTCCAATGCATGCAATCGCCGAGAGCGTCATCCGTATAATTCCAACGCCGGCGGCAAACGCGAACGCGATGGACCATATGCCTCGACCAGTGGCTACATACAGCAATGCACACACAAAACCGGCGGACATAAAGGCGAGCCACGCCTTGACCCATAGTAATGCGTGTCTCTTCCTCATATGATCCGAATCGCGCGCTGCAATTCATACGCCACCATGTTGTGCCCCTTGCGCATCCCTTCGGACCAAATATGTTCGATGCAATCCTCAAGCGTCTCAACCTCGCCCATTTCGTCCAGTTTAAGAACGATGTGCCCGAGAACGGCGTTGCCATTTATCACGCCGCGCTTGAAACCAAGTTTCGCGAGCAACTTCATCGCCCTGCGCGTCCCTTTCTCTTGGCGGTTTTTGTCACGAGCGCGCCTCGCTTTTTCCTCTCTCGTCAGTGGTATGCTGTTCATGTTCGTGTCATTGGTTTTTACTCGATCAACCCCCTATTCCGCGCAGCCCGCAATTTCGACGCGATGATGCTCGGCGGATAACCCCGCCATCCAAATTGGTCGCAAAGATCTTTCAGCCATTCGGGGTTGATTGGCTCCCCTCCCGCCTTGAGCACGTTATACTCGGTCACGAATGCAGCGATCTCCGCATCGTATTTTTCCGCGGCGACCTGCGCCCTTGTCTTCGGCTTTGTATTGCCATTCACCAACTCCAACGTCGCGCCGTCAACGATCTTCTCGACGCCGTCGGCACAGCGAATTCGGCACGCCTGCTTCCAGTCGTAGCGGTCAAGAATCTCGACTCGCTTGCGATCGAGGTAGGCGATCTCGATTGGGCGCGGTTTAATTTCGTCGGTGAGGCTCACTTTGACTTCCTCGCTGGATTCCAAATGCGATCCTCGCGGCTCGAAAGCATTTCGAGCACGGCATCATGAAGATCGCCCTCTGTCGCTACGGCAAGAGTCTTCCCGTTTGGAAACGTGAGTTCGTGGGTTTGATACACTAGATCGGGATACGCGTACGAAGAAGCGTCTCCGCGTACAGGCGTCTTGGAATACGT
>JBEGRT010000291.1:0-4341 GCA_041180305.1 Pseudomonadota bacterium | reverse complement strand
TTCTGGAGCGCGGTGAGGCTGCTCTTGTCGCGCCGGGCCATCATGACGGCTGCGCCACACTTGGCCGCGATCACGGCATAGTCTGCGCCCAGCGATGCGGCCGGAGTGTCCACGATGATGCGGTCGAAACGCGTGAGCAGTTCGCGGATCATCAGGCCGAAGGCCGGACGCTCCACCAGTTCCAGCGGGTTGGGCGGCACCACCCCGACCGGCAGCACATAAAGGCTGGGCAGCTCTTTGACATGCTGGATGGCATTGGTCGTGGCACGGCCCGACAGGATGTTGGACAGCCCGCCGCTCTTGTCGCTCAGACCGAAGATCTCGTGCTGACGCGGGTTGCGCATGTCGGCATCGATCAACAGGGTGCGCCCCGACAGCTGCGAGAAGGCCACCGCCACGTTGGCCGCGAAAAAGCTTTTGCCATCACCGCTGTCCGGGCTGACCACCGCAATGGCCTTGCGGCTCATTTCGGGATCGCTGTACAGCTTCATGATCAGGTGGCTGCGGATGGTCCGGAAGCTCTCGGCCTGTTCGGAGAATGGCTGGTTGGCCACCACGAGGTCAGGGTGCAGGCCCTTGGCGCTGTCTTGCGAATACGGATAGTGAAACTGCTGGGCCAGGGCCCAGAGCACATCGTCGGAGCTGGCCAGGCCCAGGGCCACGGCAGCTTCGCCGAAACGCACACCATGCTCACGCTGGTAGGCCAGCACGCGTTCGATTTCTTCGGCCGACAGGCTGTTGGCCTGGCTGATGATTTCGCCGATGGTGCGTTCACCACCGCCTTCGGAACCGCCATCCTTGATCGGCGCGTCAAAAATCTGCGAGACCGGCGACTGTTGGGTGTTGGGATCGATCATGTGAACTACTCAGCGGCTGGTCAGGGCGGTCGAACGGGGCTTGATGGCGTTCAGCATTCGACGGGGCAAGGACAGCTTGCGCGGGCCAGGTTGCGCCAGCACCCCGATGACCGGCAGATCCAGCGAGTGGACGATGTCGGTGGCGGTGCGCACGCGGCGGTCCAGCAGTTCGGCGGCCAGGGTCAGGAACAGGGTCAGGATGGTACCCAGCGACAGCGCCAGGACGATGTTCAGGCCCATCTTGGGAAAGGAATGCTCCGGCGGCTCGACAGCAGGGCTGAGCAAGTAGGAATTCGACTGGTTGGCGCTGCCTTCCAGACTGGACTGGCTCTGACGCAGAGAGATGTTTTCGTAGATGCGCTGCGCATTGACCACTTCCTGTTCCAGAAGGACCAGCTGGTTGCGCTTTTCTTTCATTTCCAGCAGCTTGGCGCGCTGCTCGTCGTAAGCGGTGCGGGCGGCGGCCTCTCGCTCGCGCAAGACCGTGTCATTGCCCTTGACCACGCTGGCGACCTTGCCGATTTCCTCGCGCAGGCGGGCCCTGTGCTGTTCGATGCTGGCCTTCATCTGGATGACCTGCGGGTGGTTGTCACCCAGATTGGTCTGCAGTTCAGCCAGGTTGGCTTGCAGGCGTGCCAGGTCGGCTTTGTGCTGCATGACCACGCCGTTGGTGGCCACTTCGGCCGTGCGCTCCGGGCCCGACTCGGCCACTTCACGACGGCTGGAGGCTTCCACGCGCATCACGCGAATGCCGGACAACTGTGTGCCGAGCTCATTCAGGCGCACGGTCTCCAGGTCCATGCGTTCGTCGGTCAGCAGAACGCCTTGGGCCTTCTGGGCTTCCGCCAGAGACTGCTGGGCTTCTTCCAGCTTCTTGCGGGCTGCCGCGGCACGTTCCTCGAAGAAGCCGGCGTACTGACGGGCCGGATCGGTGCGCAACTGCACCAGGGTGTCCAGATAGGCCTTGGCGAAGGAATTGGCCAGTACCGCTGCAAAACCAGGGTCGACCGAGTCATATTCGATTTCGAGAACCGAGGAATCCTTGGCCGGCTTGACGTTCAGGCCACGGATGAGGGTCTTGCCCAGCCAGTCTTCGAAAGAACCCTTGCCCTTGGTTTCCTTCTGCCACTTGGCCTGAGTTTCCTCGCTCTGCATCAGGTTGAGGTCACGCACCACCTTGCGGGCCACATGATCACTCTGGATGATGCTGGTTTGTGTGGCCAGGACCGCATCGGGCTGCATGAGGCCAGTGGCCGACGCACCAGTGACGGGGTCGGCTTTGAAGTCGATCACCACTGTGGCTGTGGCCTTGTAGCTCTTGGGCCAGAGCTTGCCGTGCAAGATCGCGAGACTCAGTATCAACCCGAAAACGATCCAGGCCAGACGCCTGTGGGCTTTCAGAATTCGATAAAACTGTTCAAACGTCATGTTCGGGCACTCTGGGTACAGCACCCAATCCGGGCGCCGACCGGATTGGGAAGGGAGGGAGCTTCAGTGGTTTTCGGACGCTGTCGGCTTATTTCAAGCCCGACAGACCCTTGCTCAGCGAATTGGCATCCAGACCTGAGGCGGCCGATGCAGCCACTTCAGCAGCCGGAACTGCCGGGGTGGCAGCCGCTGCACCGCTGGCGGGCTTCTCTGCGAACTTGCCGATGTACTCGACCTTGGCCGCTGCGCGCAGGTCCTTGATGTGCTTCTGCATCCATTCCTGGCGACGGGTTTCGGTCAGGAAACGCTCGATCAGAGGCTTGGATTGCTCGAAGGTCAGGGGTTGCGGACGGCTGGCGGCCACCAGGATGGCCTTCATGCCGCCGGTGCCCTGCTGGTACAGCGCCTGGCCGTCTTTCAGGGCGGCGATGCGATCCACCAGGTTCAGCGGCAGGTTTTCAGCCGGCTGGGTGACCTGGCTGACACCGAACTTCAGGCCGGATTCCTTCAAGGCATCCACGAAGGCCTGACCGGTGCTGGCAGCTTCCAGTTTGGCCTGCAGTGCCTTGGTCGCATCAGCGTCACCCTGGATGGTGAACTCCTGGAGCATGTACAGCTTGCGGTTGCTGAACAGCGCAGGCTTCTCGTCGAAGTACTTCTTGACCTCTTCGCTGGACGGAGCCTGCACGCCGGCGCCAGCGGCCTTCTGCAGATAAGCCTGTGCCAGGGTGGCGCGGCGCTGGGCGTCCAGCAGCTGCACGATCTTGGGATCGCGGTCCAGCTTTTGTTCGACGGCCTTCTCGACGGCGATCTGCTGATCGATCAGGCCTTCCAGCATCTGGCGGCCCGCTGCATCGGCTTGCTCGGGGCGCAGGTTGGGCTGGCGCTCGAGCATCAGATTGATCTGGTGAACAGTCAGCTCTTCGCCATTGACTTTGGCTGCAGCTTGACTGGCTCCCTTTTCGCCGCCTTTGTCACCGCCGCAACCGGCCAGCAGGGCGGCGGTCACGAGAGCGGGAACCAGTGCCAGACGGGCCACGGCGAATGTGCGTTGCTTCTTGTGCATGACGTAGTTCATGGAACAGTGGAGAGAAGTTGATGACAGACGGGCGATAGACCCGTTTGTGGCCATCAGGTTCCGGTGACTTGGTCTTGCCCGGCCACCGAAGCGCTGAGTGTACGGGTGCAGCCCCCCCGAAATGGGGTCAAGTTGCGCCCAGATCCCCCGTGAATTCCCGCAGGGGCCACGCAGATCGGGGCCGGGGTCAACCCGAAATGGTGTGCTCGAAGACGTGCTGCCACAAGGCCAGCACGTCGGCGCGCAGCTTGTGGAGTTCGTCGCTGGCCTGCGCCAGGCTCAGGCGCGTGGGCGCTTCATTGAGGCGCGCACGGTGCTGCAGGCGGCGCAAGGTGCGGTAGGCGTCACCCGCGGCGCGCCCCACCCCGGTGGGCAGCAAACCGGCCTCTTCGGCAATCAGCAGCAGGGCGATGTTGCCCAGGTTGCCCAGCAGGGCCGGGGTGCGATGGCTGTGGGCCAGCACCAGGAACTGCACCGTGAACTCGACGTCGATCATGCCGCCGGGGCTGTGCTTGAGGTCGAATTCCTCGGGCGGGCAGGCGTGGGCCGTGCGCAGCTTCTCGCGCATGGTCACCACCTCGTCTTGCAGGGCGGGCACATCCCGCACCGACGAGAGCACGGCGTTGCGGGTGTCGTCGAAGCGGGCCGCCAGGGCCGGCTCGCCGGCGCACCAGCGGGCGCGGGTCAGGGCCTGGTGTTCCCAGGTCCAGGCGGTGTTGCTGCCGCGCTGGCGCTGGTAGTCGTCATACGAATGGAAGGACGTGACCAGCAGCCCGGAGTTGCCGTTGGGCCGCAGGGCGGTGTCGATGTCGAAGAGCTCGCCCACCGAGGTGCGCAGCGTCAGCCAGGTGATGAGCTTGCGCGCGAACAGCAGGTAGGCGTCGATGGGGCTGGGGGTGTCGGGGCCGGCGTCCTGCTCGGGGGCATCTTGCGTGTCGTCGTAGACGAAAACGACGTCGAGGTCGGAGCCGTAGCCCA
>JBEGRT010000290.1:0-4395 GCA_041180305.1 Pseudomonadota bacterium | reverse complement strand
CGCGCACTTCCGCAATGATGTGACCGAGTCGGTCAGAGGTCGTGTGGTAGGCGTCCTTGAGTTCACTGAACACGCCTTCAAACTGCTGCTCGATGACGTGGTCCAGATGGCCTTCAGCGAGCGCACCGAGCGCCGAGCGCAGGCTTTGCAGGCTGTTGTCGATCGTGGCCAGAAGTTCATTGGTGCCACGGCCCATCTGTTCGAAGAACCCGGTGCGCCCTTGCAGATCCATCCGTACCGAAAAGTCACCTCGGCCTGCACGTTCGATCACGGCCTGCAATTCGCCTTCGAAGCGCTGTTGGGCCAGGGTCTGCTCGGTGATGTCGGTCGCGAACTTGACCACCTTCACCACCCGGCCATCGGGGTCGAAGATCGGGTTGTAGGTGGCCTGGATCCAGACGGCCCGCCCACCTTTGCCAAACCGTTGATAACGGGCCGAGTCGTACACCCCGCTGCCCAGGCGGGCCCAGAAGGCCTGGTAATCGGCCGAATCGCGGTAGGTGGGGTCGACGAACAGGCTGTGGTGCCGCCCGCGAATTTCCTCCATGGTGTAACCCACGGTCTTGAGAAAGTTCTCGTTGGCATGCAGCACCTGGCCCTTGGGGTCGAACTCGATCACGGCCTGGGCACGGTCAATGGCAGCCAGCTTGCCATCGGCATCGGCGGCCTTCAGGCAGGCCGCGGTGATGTCCGAGGCGATCTTGACCACACGCTCGACCTTGCCATCGGCGCCAAACACCGGGTTGTAGCTGGCCTGGATCCAGAACTCTCGCCCGCCCTTGGCGATCCGGCGGAAGGTACCCGCCTCGAAGTGGCCCGAGGCCAGACGGTCCCAGAACATGCGGTAATCGACACTGTCGCGCCAGGCGGGGTCCACGAACAGGCTGTGGTGCTTGCCCCGCAGTTCCTCCACGCTGTAGCCGGCCACGCGGCAGAAGTTCTCGTTGGCATCGAGGATCTGGCCTCGCGGGTCGAACGAGATCATGGCCTGCGAACGGCTCAATGCCGTCATGTCGGCGGCCAGTGCATCACGTTCGGCCTGCAGCGCATCCTGTGCGCTGCGCATCCGGGCGACCTCTTCGGCCATGCCCAGCACGCGGCGGTCCAGGTCATGGGCCATCTGGTGCCATTGGCGCAGCAACTCAGCGTAATCGCCCGCCGCACCCGACAAACGGCTCAAGTCCATGCCCGGCAGGCTGGCATGCTCCTGCACGGCCTGCAAGGCTTCACGGGACTGTCGTTGAACTTCGCGGTGCTGCGTGCCAGCAAGAAGGTCCATCAGGCTCATGGTGTACTCCTGGTGCTCCTGGTGCTCAGGTGTTCTGGGGAAGGGCGGCGGGTGCAGCGCCTGCGGCTTGCAGTGCGGCTGCCGCCTGTCGCACGGCCTTGTCGACCGATCCCTGCACAAGCTGGTTCACATCCAGGATGAGCGCGATGTCGCCGGTGCCCAGGATGCTGGTGCCACAGATCGATTTCATGTGCTTGAAGATGCCGCTCATGGGCTTGATCACGGTCTGGATCTCGCCGTGCAGCGCATCGACCAGGATGCCGGTCTTGGCCTCGCCCGAACGCACCACGACCACGCTGGGCCGGCGGGCGGTTTCACCGTCGATGTTGAAGGTCTGGCGCAGGCTGACATAGGGCAGCACCTCGCCCCGCAGGTTGAGGTACATGGGCCGTTCGGGCACCAGGGCATCGGGCGGCAGCTCGATGCACTCGACCACCACATCCAGCGGCACGATGAAGCGCTCATGGCCCACCCCGACCATGAAGCCATCGATGATGGCCAGCGTGAGCGGCAGCCGCATCTGCAGCAGCGTGCCCTCGCCCTTGCGTGAATTCAGGGTGATGGCGCCGCGCAGGGACTCGATGCTCTTCTTGACCACGTCCATGCCCACGCCACGGCCCGAGAGGTTGGTGACCTGCTCGGCGGTGGAAAAGCCTGGCTCGAAGATCAGCTGGAAGGCCTCCTGGTCGCTCAGGCCATCGGCCGTCGAGATCAGGCCCTTCTGCAGCGCCTTGTTCACGATGCGGTCGCGGTCCAGGCCCCGGCCATCGTCGCTCACTTCCACGACCACATTGCCCGATTCATGGAAGGCCCGCAGGCGCAGGGTGCCCATCTCGGGCTTGCCGGTGCGGCGGCGTTCCTCAGGCGTTTCCAGCCCATGGTCCATGGCGTTGCGCACCAGGTGCATCAGCGGGTCGCCAATGCGCTCGACCATGGCCTTGTCCAGTTCGGTATCGCCACCCACGATCTCCAGCTGGATGGACTTGCCCAGCTCGCGCGAGACATCGCGCACCACCCGCTGGAAACGGCTGAAGGTTTCACCGATGGGCACCATGCGCAGCTGCAAGGTGCCCGACTGGATGCCATCGACCAGTTGCATCAACCCGCTCACGGCTTCTTGCAGGCGGGTGTTGCGGGTTTCACGCGCCAGCACATCCACCCCGGCGCTGGCAATGACCAGCTCGCCCACCTGCACGATCAGCTCGTCCAGGCGCTCGGCGGGCACGCGCACGAAACGCGCGCCGGCCGCCGCACTGCCGCCTGATGCAGCGGCTGGGGCCGAGGCTTGCTGAGGCTGCGAGGCCTCTGCGCGCGCAGCCACAGGCGCCGCTTCAGCCACGGGCGCAGCGGCCTGGGCCACGGGCAGCTCGGGCAGCGGGGTCCATTCACCGGCCTTGAGCAGGCCACTGTCCAGCCACTCGGTGGGGATGATGTCGCCCAGGGCTTCGCGCACGGGCTCCAGTGCACGGTGCACCTCGCCCACGGCGGCGCCCAGGGGCTGCATCACCATGGCGGTGCGGTCCAGGAAGAACTCGAAAGCCTCGCGGGCATCGTCGATGCTGCCACTGGTGGCCTCCAGGGCCAGCGCCATCCAGCAATCTTCCGGGTCGAGCTTGTCCAGCGGCGGCACCTGCGGCGAGATCAGGGCGCTGTGCCGGATCTGCACGCGCTCACCCAGGTAGATCAGCGCTGAGGCCGGGTCCATGCCGTCGCGCAGGCTGTCGCGGCCGAACACGGCCCACAGGCGAAAACCGGTGGCCGCATCGGCCGATGCGCTGCTCACGGCAGGCCTGGCGGGGGTGTCGGCGGCATCGGTGCCCGGTGTGCGGGCCTGAGGGTCCAGCCCGGCCAGCAGCGAGGCCTCGTCGCCCGAGGCTTCCTGCCCCAGCGGGTCGCCACGCTCGGCCAGATCGAGCAAGCGGTTGATGTGGTCGCAGCAGCGCAGCAGCTGCGTGATCATGCTGCTGTCCAGCAGCGGCTCGCCCGAACGCACCCGGTCCAGCAGGCCCTCGACCTTGTGGGTGAAGCGCGTGAGGCTGTCGATGCCCACGATGCCGGCCGACCCCTTGATGGTGTGGGCTGCGCGGAACATCGCGTTGATGAGGTTGGCATCGTTGGGATCGTGGCCCTGCTCCAGGCTCAGCAAGCCCTGTTCAAGCTCTTGCGCCAGCTCGCGGCCTTCCACCAGAAAGGCCTGCACCGCCGCCTGCATGTCCATGCTCATGACGCCACTCCCGGTTGAGGCATGCGGCCAAAGCCGCAGCACTGGTCAGGGGCCCACGTGCCCAGGGCTCGCGCCACGGCCTGCACCGAAGGCGACGCCGCGCTGAGTTGCGGGGTTTGCCCCCTCAGGCGCAGCCACCTGGCCGTGGACACCAGCAACTGCGCGCCCGCGGTGTCGAAATCGGTGATGCCGCTGACATCCATGCAGACATCGCCGGCCTTGTCGGTCGGCTCCAGCGCTGCCAGCAGGGCCACGCGTGTTTCGCTGGCCTCTGCGATGGTGAGTGGCCCGATCAGCGCCACATGGTGGAGCTGGCCTTCGGTGTGATGGCGCACGTCGCTCATGGCAGCACCAGCTTCTGAACAGCCGCCAGCATCTGCTCGGGCTTGAAGGGCTTGGTCATCCAGGCGCGTGCACCTTCGGCACGCCCGATGGCCATCTTCTCTTCGGCCGATTCGGTGGTGAGCATCATCACCGGCACGAACTTGTGCGCAGGGCTCTTCTTGACCTCTTTCAGGAAGGTCAGCCCGTCCATCACCGGCATGTTCACGTCGCTGATGATCAGGTTGACCTTGCGGCCATTGAGCTGCTGCAGGGCTTGGGCGCCGTCTCCGGCTTCGACGACTTCGTAGCCCGCGCCGCGCAGGGCAATGCCCACCACGGTGCGCACCGAAGAAGAGTCGTCGACGATCAGAATGCATTTGGCCATGGGGTCCTCCGTGCGCTCAGAACATCACCAGCCCGTCGTTGTCATCGGCGGGTTCGGGTTCGTTGCGGTGGGTGCGCTTTTCTTCCTGCATGGTGTACGAGGCCATGAGCTGGCGGTCCAGCTCGGCCACCTGGTGGGCCTGCGGCCAGTCGGTGTGCAGCTCATGGCCCAGCA
>JBEGRT010000289.1:0-3870 GCA_041180305.1 Pseudomonadota bacterium | reverse complement strand
AATGTCATGCGCAATGCGGAAGGATTCACGCGACAGGCCTTCCAGGAAGTCTCCCGCAATCGCCTCACGAGGCGCAAAGCCGATCGAGTGCACGAAGCCATCGAGCTTGGGCCAGGTCTTGGCGAGATCTGCAAACATGGCGTCGATCTGTTCGTCGCTGCCGACGTCGCAATCGAAGATCAATTCAGAGTCGAACTCCTTGGCGAACTCGGTGATGCGGTCCTTGAAGCGTTCGCCCACATAACTGAAGGCCAGTTCGGCGCCTTCGCGGTGGCAGGCCTTGGCAATGCCGTAGGCGATGGAACGGTTGGACAACAGTCCGGTGATCAGCAGGCGCTTGCCAGCGAGAAAGCCCATGGGGTCTCCAGTGCAACAAAACAGGTTCAGTGGGGTGGGCCCTGCGTGCGCCACAGATCGTGCGGCACCGCGGTCCGAAGCCGGGCTTTGTGGGCATCCGGCAGGGCGCGATTCTGGCATGAGCGCGACGCGCTGCATCAAATTGTGCGCACGCACCTTGCCGGGGAGCGTTCCTCAGGGTAAAATGCTGCGTTGGTTCGATGAGCTGTTCATAGCGGCGCCCGGGCAAGGTCAGGTTTCCACCGTGTTTCCTGCGCCTGAATGCTGGTTGTGGCCTGCACCCTGTCGGTTCATCGGCACTCTCGCATGGGCGGAGCAATCCAGCCCATTTTTTTTGCTTTGGCGAAATCATTCGCCTTTTGGTCGTGGTGCAAACAGGTGCGCTTTCGGTTGAAAGGTGATGTTTGGCCACGCCCGGCAGGGCGCTGAAAGGTGATGGCACTGGATGAGCTGGCTCAAGCGCGTTGAAGAAACCGTGACCGGTCTGGGTTACGAGGTGGTGGACTGTGAACGCAGCGCCCAGGGTCTTCTGCGTGTCTACATCGATCGCCTGCCAGAAGGCGTGTACGACCAGCCCGGTGAGTTCATCACGGTCGAAGATTGCGAGAAGGTGACCCGCCAGCTGCAGTACACGCTGGAAGTGGCCAATGTCGACTACGCCCGGCTTGAGGTCTCCTCGCCCGGCCTTGATCGCCCGCTGAAAACGCCCGAGCAATACGCGCGTTTCGCCGGTCAGGAAGTCGAAATCACGTTGAAGCTGGCCTTCCAGGGCCGCAAGAAATACAAGGGCGTGCTCGAAAGCGTGCCTGCTCCCGAAGGTGTGGAAGGTGCCGAGCCCAGCTGGCAGCTTGTCTACAAGGTCGGGGAAGGCAAGAAGGCCGTCGAGCAGGCCCTCGGATTCACGTTCGATGAAGTGCGCGAGGCCTGTCTGGTGCCCGTGGTCGATTTCAAAGGACGTGGTCGCCGGCCCGCAGCCGGTGGTGATCAAGCTGCTGTCGATGAGGCTCAGGAACTCGGAGATCAAAACAAATGAACCGTGAACTGTTGTTGTTGGTGGATGCCATCTCGCGCGAAAAGAGCGTCGAGCGTGATGTGGTGTTCGGTGCTGTCGAATCTGCCCTGGCCTCTGCCACCAAGAAGCTCTACTCGGGTGAAGTGGACATTCGCGTGTCCATCAACCGCGACACCGGCGAATACGAAACCTTCCGCCGCTGGGTCGTCGTGCCCGACGAAGCCGGTCTGCAGAACCCCGATGCCGAAGAAATGCTGTCCGATGCGCTCGACCGCATCGCCGACATCGAGGTGGGTGACTTCATCGAAGAGTCCATCGAATCCGTGCCCATCGGCCGCATCGGTGCTCAGGCCGCCAAGCAGGTCATCCTGCAGAAGATCCGCGACGCCGAGCGTGAGCAGCTGCTCAACGATTTCCTGGCCCGTGGCGAAAAGATCTTCGTCGGCACCGTCAAGCGTCTGGACAAGGGCGACATCATCGTCGAATCCGGTCGTGTGGAAGGCCGCCTCAAGCGTGGCGAGATGATCCCCAAGGAAAACCTGCGCACCGGCGACCGCGTGCGCGCTTTCCTGGCTGGCATTGACACCGCGGCCCGCGGCCCCCAGATCATGCTGTCGCGCTCGTCGCCTGACTTCATGATCGAGCTGTTCCGCCAGGAAGTGCCCGAGATCGAGCAAGGCCTGCTGGAAATCAAGAGCTGCGCCCGCGATGCCGGTTCGCGCGCCAAGATCGCCGTGCTGTCGCACGACAAGCGTGTCGACCCGATCGGCACCTGCGTGGGTGTGCGCGGCTCGCGCGTCACCGCCGTGACCAATGAACTGGCCGGCGAGCGCGTCGACATCGTGCTGTGGTCGGAAGACCCCGCCCAGTTCGTGATCGGTGCCCTGGCTCCGGCCAACGTGCAGTCCATCTTCGTGGACGAAGAGCAGCACGGCATGGACGTGGTGGTCGACGAAGAAAACCTGGCCATCGCCATCGGCCGTGGCGGCCAGAACGTGCGCCTGGCGTCTGACCTGACCGGCTGGCGCATCAACATCATGACCGCCGAAGAGTCTGCCCAGAAGCAGGCGGTCGAAAGCGACAGCATCCGCAAGCTGTTCGTTGAAAAACTCGATGTCGACGAAGAAGTCGCCGACATCCTCATCGCCGAGGGGTTCACCAGCCTGGAAGAAGTGGCCTACGTGCCGCTGCAGGAAATGCTGGAGATCGAGTCCTTCGACGAAGACACGGTCAATGAGCTGCGCACCCGCGCCAAGGACGCTCTGCTGACCATGGAAATCGCCAAGGAAGAAGAGGTTGAAGCCCTGTCGGAGAACCTCAAGGACCTCGATGGTCTGACGCCTGAGCTGATCGCCAAACTGGCCGAGGGTGGCATCCACACCCGCGATGATCTGGCCGACCTGGCCGTCGACGAACTGGTGGAACTCACCGAGATTTCGTCCGACGCCGCCAAGGCCCTGATCCTCAAGGCCCGTGAACACTGGTTTGTCAACTGATGGCTCTCTGACACCGCCAACGAACCGACCTCTTACTCGCTACCCGCATCGCAAGGATTAACACAATGGCCGTGACCACCGTCGCACAATTCGCCGCGGAGCTCAATCGCCCGGCTGCGACACTGCTGGAGCAGCTTCAATCGGCAGGCGTGCCCAAGCGCGCCCCGGATGACGTGCTCACGGAAGCCGACAAGGAACGTCTGCTGGATCACCTGCGCTCGGCCCATGGCACCCATGCCGCCGACCGCAAGAAGATCACGCTGACCCGCAAGACCTCCACCGAAATCAAGCAGGCCGACGCCTCTGGCAAGGCCCGCACCATCCAGGTCGAGGTCAAGAAGAAGCGTGTGTTCGTCAAGCGCGATGACGTCAGTGATGACGGTGGTGAGGCCCAGGCCGCAGCGGAAGCTGCCGAACTGGCCCGCCGCGAAGAAGAGGCCCGCGCCCAGGCTGAAGAACTGCGCCGTCAGGAAGAAGCCCTGGCCGAGCAGCGCCGCCAGCGTGAAGCGCAAGAGCGCGCCGAACGCGAAGCCGCAGAAGCCCGTGCCCGCGAAGAAGCCGCCAAGGCTGAAGCCGCGGCCCACGAAGCTGCGGTGCGCGCCGCTGAAGAAGCGGCCAAGGCCGAAGCTGCAGCCGCCAACGCGCCTGCCGCCGATGCGGCAGCCGCACAGGCTGAAGCTGCAGCTCGCCGTGCGGCAGCCCAGGCGGCTGCACGCGCCGAAGCCGAAGCCATCAACGCGGCCGCCCGTGCTTCCAAGCAGGCCCGTGCCGACGCCAAGGCTGCTGAAGCCGCCCCGGCCCCGGCTGCGCCCGAACCTGCGGCGGCTCCGGCCCCTGTGGCCGCTGCTCCGGCAGCGCCCGCTGCACCTGCTGCTGCACCGGCCCCGGCCGTGCGCGTGGTCAAGGCCGCCGATGTGGAAGCCGAAGAGCAGAAGCGTTTGTCCGAACTGGAGCGTCGCCGCAAGGCCGCCGAAGCCGAGGCAGCTGCCATCCGCGCCATGATGG
>JBEGRT010000288.1:0-2606 GCA_041180305.1 Pseudomonadota bacterium | reverse complement strand
TCTTGATGATCTTGTTCTGGTTGATGTTGATGAAGCCGACGGTGGCATCCATCAGGAAGTTGATCTTGTCGAACAGGAAGGCGGTGTGGCTGTCCAGCGAATCGATGTCGCGCAGGATCTGGCGGGCCTCTTCGAACTGGTCGGGGCTGAGCATGCGGGCGCGCATCATGAAGCTCAGGGCGCGGCGCGTGTCCATCACGTTGCGGCGGATGCGGCCGTTCAGGTCTTCCTGGCGCGCGATGCCGGCCAGCGCCTCGGCGGCGGCCTGGTCGTTCACCTCGTTGTGCAGCACGCGCTTGCTGACCTTTTCCAGGTCGTCGTAGATCTGCTCGAGCGTGTCGGCCGAGTACTCGGCGTCGGCGTCATAGAGCTTCAGCAGCACGTCCTTGGCGTCTTCGATCAGGGCCGGGATGCGACGCGCGCGCATGCGCAGCAGGCGGAACACCGGCAGGTCTTCCTTGTGGATCGAGAACAGGATGTTCTGGTGCAGGATGAAGGCCACCCGCACGTTGCGCGGCGTCTCGTCGTCGTCGATCAGGAAGTCGGAGCGGATGTGGATGCTGCCTTCTTCTTCGTAGAAGCGGGCCGACTCTTCCAGGTCGTCGTCGATGATGTCCTGCGGGATGACCAGGCCGAACTTCAGGGCGATCCAGCCCTTTTCTTCGGGCGTGGGGTCTTCCAGGTCAACCCAGATCGGGGTGACCGGCGAGAGCTCTTCCAGGTTTTCGATTTCTTCCTGGAACAGGCGGCCATTGGCCAGCGTGAACACGTTGAGCATGGGAACTCCGGCGTGTGGGCCGCGCCATGGTCAGCGCGCGCCCAGGGGCGAGGGAAGGGGTGATGTGGTGTGTACCGCCCTCCTCCCGCAACAAGCCTTCAGGCTTGTGTCACCGGCTCCGCACCTCGGTCAGGCATGAGGCGGGGTGGCCGGGTGGCTGGAGTGGGCGGTCACCGAGGGTGACTGTCCAAGGTGATGGCTCCGATGGCGCACTCAGTGAAGTGCATCCGTATTATGGCCCGATTGCCCCCGGCCATCGGCCGATCAGGGCCTGTGGATGGCCGCAAATTTGGGTGAAGCGGCCGGTGCGGGCTCAGCGGTCCACGTCGTAGTAGTACAGGTTGGTGGCCGCCTGGTCGTGGCCTTCGAAGATGCGGCGCACCAGGTCGGGGTGGCGCACCAGGTACCAGTCGCCGAAGGTGTCGAACTTGCGGCAAGAGGTGATGATGCCGTCGCGCCAGACCGTGCCGTAGCGCTGGCCGCGCTGCAGGCCCAGGGCCTTCATGCGGTAGGCGAAGTGCAGGTCTTCCACGCTGACCAGGCTTTCGTCGAAGCCGCCCAGGGTGTCGAACACCTCGCGCTGGCACCAGAACATGCCCGCCGAGATGCGGAAGTCGGGCACGTGGCGGGCCACCACGAAGCCGGTGGCCACGATGCCCAGCGACCAGCGCTCGGGCGTCATCCAGGCGCCGCCGCCCACCCAGCGTGGGTCGTGCACCTTGCGCAGCACGGCGGCCACGGTGCCCGGGCGCATCCAGCTGTCGGCGTCGAGCGTGACCACCACGGGCGAGCGCCCGGCCCGCACCGCCGCATTGCGCACGGCGGCGATGCACTTGCGCGGCTCTTCCACGCAGCGGGCGCCCAGCGATTCGGCAATGGCCTGGGTGGCGTCGGTGCAGCGGTTCAGGGCCACGCACACCTCGGCCGTGTGCCCGGAGCGCTGCGCCGAGCTCAGCACGCTCTCGATGGCGCGGCCGATGTACTTGGCCTCGTTGTGGGCCGGGATGCCCACGGACAGGTCGGGCAGCGCTGCGCTCATGACATTCTTTGGGTGAATGGTTGGGGATGCACAAATATCATTGGTGTGCATGGGGTGCCGCGCGTACGATGCCGTTCGACCCCTGACAAGACCCATCCATCATCCCACGAGGAGCCCCATGGACTTCCAGCCCAGCGCCCGCGCCCGCGAGACCGCCGCCAAGGTTCGCGCCTTCATCGACGAACACATCGCCCCGATCGAAGCGCAGCACTGGCAGGAGATTCACGAGGCGCGCCATGGCGGCCACTGGAACGAGTGGAAGATCCCGGCCCGCGTGGAAGCACTCAAGGCCAAGGCCCGGGCCGAGGGCCTGTGGAACCTGTTCCTGCCCGACCCCGAACTGGGGGCTGGCCTGAGCGTGCTGGAGTACGCCTTCAGCGCCGAGCAGACCGGCCGCTCGATGATGGCGCCCGAGATCTTCAACTGCAACGCGCCCGACACCGGCAACATGGAAGTGCTGTGGAAGTACGGCAGCGCCGAGCAGAAGGCGCAGTGGCTGACGCCGCTGCTGGCGGGCGAGATCCGCTCCGTGTTCTTCATGACCGAGCCCGATGTGGCCTCGTCAGATGCCACCAACATGGCCGCCACGGCCGTGGTCGAGGGCGACGAGATCGTGCTGAACGGCAAGAAGTGGTGGTCGTCGGGCGTGGGTGACCCGCGCTGCAAGATCGGCATCTTCATGGCCCTGACGGCCAACCCCGACCTGGGTCGCCACCAGCAGCACTCGATGGTGCTGGTGCCGCTGGACACCCCGGGCGTGGAGATCAAACGCATGCTGCCGGTGTTCGG
>JBEGRT010000287.1:0-3634 GCA_041180305.1 Pseudomonadota bacterium | reverse complement strand
GGTCGCGACCGAACTCGAGTTGCCCGATGCGCCCATCCAGAAGGCGCTGGCCGAATTCCACGGCGTGGGTCGCCGCTTCCAGCGCTATGGCGAACTGAAGTGCGCGCAGGGCGGCCGCTTCACGCTGATCGACGACTACGGCCACCACCCGGTCGAGATGGCCGCCGTGATCAGTGCGGCCCGCGGTGCCTTCCCCGGGCAGCGCCTGGTGCTGGCCTTCCAGCCTCACCGCTTCACCCGCACCCGCGACTGCTTCGAAGATTTCGTCAAGGTGCTGGGCACCGCTGATGCCGTGCTGCTGACCGAGGTGTATGCCGCCGGCGAAGCCCCCATCGTGGCGGCCGATGGCCGTGCCCTGACCCGCGCCGTGCGAGTGGCCGGCAAGGTCGAGCCCCTCTTTGTCGACGATGTGGCCGAACTGCCCCAGGCCATCGCCGACAACACCCGCGACGGTGACGTCGTGATCTGCATGGGCGCAGGCTCCATCGGCAGCGTGCCGGCCAAGGTGGCCGAGCTGCTCAAGCCCTGAACCAAGAAGTGCCATCCATGAGCGTCATCCAACTGACCCCTGCCGCCATCGACCCGGCTTCGCTGGGCAAGGTCGCCGTGCTGTTCGGCGGCACCTCGGCCGAGCGCGACGTGTCGATCATGTCGGGCACCGGCGTGCTCAAGGCCCTGCAGGAAGCCGGCGTCAATGCCTTCGCCTTCGACCCGGCCCAGCGCCCGCTGCATGAGCTCAAGGCCGAAGGCGTCGACCGCTGCTTCATCGCCCTGCACGGCCGCGGGGGTGAAGACGGCACGCTGCAAGGCGCATTGGAACTGCTGGGTGTGCCTTACACCGGCTCGGGGGTCATGGCGTCGAGCATCGCCATGGACAAGATCATGACCAAGCGCATCTGGCGCTTTGAAGGCCTGCCCACGCCCGACTGGCGCATGGTGTCGTCGGCCGAAGAATGCGCGCAGGCCCTGGCCGTGCTGGGCGCGCCCATGATCGTCAAGCCCGCCCGCGAAGGCTCGTCGATCGGCCTGACCAAGGTGACCGATGTGGCCCAGTGCGCCGCCGCCTATGCTGCCGCCGCGCAGCACGACCCGGAAGTGCTGTGCGAGCAGTTCATCGACGGCGAAGAAACCACTTGCCCCGTGCTGATCGTCGATGGTGTGGCGCAGGCCCTGCCGGTGATCCGCATCCAGGCGCCCGATGGCAACTACGACTACAACAACAAGTACTTCACCGACGACGTTCGCTACCTGTGTCCGAGCGGCCTGCCCGCCGACGAGGAAGCGGAGATCCAGCGCCAGGTGGTGCGTGCCTTCAACACCCTGGGTTGCCGGGGCTGGGCCCGTGCCGACGTGATGATCCGCAAGAGCGACCGCCAGCCCTTCCTGCTCGAAATCAACACCTCGCCAGGCATGACCAGCCATTCGCTGGTGCCCATGTCGGCCCAGGTGGCCGGCCTGCCGTATGCGCAGTTGTGCATCCACCTGCTGGCCTCGGCCAGCCTGGACAGCCGCCGCTGATCAGGGCACCCGAAGAACACGCCAACGACCATGCACGCCGCAGCCGCCCTCCAACCCCACGAGATGCCTTCGGACATCCGGTGGATGCAGTCCGTCACCCAGTTGCTGGGCTGGCTGCTGTTGGCGCTGGTGGTGGCCGTGGGCCTGACCTGGGTGTCACGCCAGCCCTTCTTCCAGATCCGCCAGGTCACCATCGAAGGCGAACTGCAGCGCAACAACCTGGCCACGGTACGGGCCAACGCGCTGCCCCGCATCCATGGCGATTACTTCAGCGTCGACCTGCGCCGTGCACGCGATGTCTTCGAGACCGTGCCCTGGGTGCGCAAGGCCGTGGTGCGCCGAGTGTGGCCCAACGAGTTGCGGGTCACGCTGGAAGAGCATCGCCCCGCGGCCTACTGGTCACACGATGAACGCGACGACCAGCTGGTCAACATCCAGGGCGAGGTGTTCGACGTGAACATCGGTGACGTCGAAGACGAGCACCTGCCCACGCTCAAGGCACCCACGCATGCCACCGCCGATCAGGCCCAGCAGATGCTGCAGATGCTGGGTCGTTTGCGCACGGCCCTGGCCCCCTTGGGCAGCGAGATCGACACGCTCGAATTGAACGACCGCGGCAACTGGATCGTGACACTCGACGACGATGCCGTGATCAACCTCGGTCGGGGCGAGATCCCCGATGTCATCGAGCGTTCGAGCCGATTCGTGCGCACATTGCCTCAGCTTCAGGCCCAGTACGGACAGCCGCTGGCCTCTGCTGATTTGCGTTATCCCAAGGGTTATGCCGTCAAGCTTCGTGGCCTCACCACACTTCAGGAAAATTCTGTGGTGAAGAGCGGTGCAATTCAAAGGCATTGACCTTAAACTTGTCAAAACCAGTTCAACCATGCCCAAGGAATACAAGGACCTTGTCGTCGGACTGGACATCGGCACCGCGAAAGTGATGGCCGTTGTCGCAGAAGTCCTGCCTGGTGGCGACCTCCGGCTCGCCGGCCTTGGTGTCGCTCCGACACACGGCCTCAAGCGCGGTGTGGTGGTCAACATCGACGCCACCGTGCAGTCGATCCAGCAAGCCCTCAAAGAAGCCGAGCTCATGGCCGACTGCAAGATCAGTCGTGTCTGGACCGGCATCACGGGCAGCCACATCCGCGGTCAGAACAGCACGGGCATGGTCATCGTGCGTGACAAGGAAGTCGCGCCCATCGATGTGCAACGCGTGGTCGAAACGGCCAAGGCCATCAACATCCCGAACGACCAGCGCCTGCTGCTGGTCGAGCCGCAAGAGTTCATCATCGATGGACACGAGGTGAAAGAGCCCATCGGCATGAGCGGTGGCCGCCTCGAAGTGAAGGTGCACATCGTGACCGGCGCGCAAAGTGCGGCCGAGAACATCGTCAAGTGCGTGCGCCGTTGCGGCCTGGAAGCCGAGCAGCTGGTGCTCAACCCCAGCGCATCGAGCGCCGCCGTGCTGACCGAAGACGAGAAAGACCTGGGCGTGGCCCTGGTCGACATCGGCGCGGGCACCACCGACGTGGCCATCTTTGCCGATGGGGCCATTCGCCACACGGCCGTGATCCCGATCGCCGGTGACCTGATCACCAGCGACATCGCGATGGCGCTGCGCACGCCCACCAAGGATGCCGAAGACATCAAGGTCGATTTCGGGGTGGCCAAGCAGCTGCTGGCCGACCCGAACGAGCACGTCGAAGTGCCCGGCCTGGGTGATCGCGCGCCGCGCATGCTCTCGCGCCAGGCCCTGGCCGGTGTGATCGAGCCGCGCGTCGAAGAAATCTTCTCGCTGGTTCACCAGGTGATCCGCGAGTCGGGTTACGAAGAATTGCTGTCGTCGGGCATCGTGCTCACCGGTGGCTCGGCCGTGATGCCGGGCATGGTCGAGCTGGCCGAAGACATTTTCCTCAAGCCTGTGCGCAAGGGCATTCCCTTGTACTCAGGCGCACTCCACGACATGGTGGCCAGCCCTCGGTCGGCCACTGTGATGGGCTTGCTCGAAGAAGCAAGGTTGTCGCGCACACGGGGCATGAAAGCCTCTCAGAAGGCCGGGTCGGTACAGACCCTGTTCTCGCGCATGCGTGACTGGTTCATTGGCAACTTTTAA
>JBEGRT010000286.1:0-2785 GCA_041180305.1 Pseudomonadota bacterium | reverse complement strand
CCGAGGTGTATGCCAGCGGCGATGCCCAGCAGCGCTTCGTGAACGACTTCGTGGCCGCATGGGCCAAGGTGATGCAGCTCGACCGCTTCGACCTGGCCTGAATCACACCCGACCCGACGGCGCCAAGGGGGCTTCGGCCCCCTTTGTCATGCTCACAGCGCGTCGATCGGCAGCTTCAGGTAACGCACGCCATTGGCCTCGGCCGGAGGCAGGTGCCCCGCACGGATGTTCACCTGGATCGACGGCAGGATCAGCTGCGGCATCTGCAGGGTGGCGTCACGCGCTTCGCGCAGGGCCACGAAATCGGCCTCGCTCACGCCCTCATGCACGTGGATGTTGTGGGCGCGCTGCTCGGCCACCGTGGTCATGGCGCGCACCGGGCGGTCGGTTGTGGGGTAGTCGTGGCACATGAACAGGCGGGTCTCGGGCGGCAGGGTCAGCAGGCGCTGCACGCTGCGGTACAGCTGCTGCGCACTTCCGCCGGGAAAGTCGCACCGCGCCGTGCCCACATCGGGCGGGAACAGGGTGTCGCCCACGAACACGGCATCGCCCACCTGATAGGCGACATCGGCCGGGGTGTGGCCGGGAACGCGCAGCACCTTCAGCCGCAACTCACCCAGCGGAACTTCATCCCCCTCGTGGAAGACATGGCCGAACTGCGAACCGTCGGTGGCCAGGCTGTCTTCCAGGTTGAAGAGTTGCTTGAAGGTGCGCTGCACCTGGTCGATGCCCTGCCCGATGGCCACCTGACCGCCCACCTGGGCCTGCATGAAGGGCGCCGACGACAGGTGGTTGGCATGGGCGTGCGTTTCCAGCACCCAGTCGACCTTGAGGCGGCGCTCGCGCACGAAATCGACCACCTGCTGTGCCGAGGCGGTGCCCGTGCGGCCGCTTTTGGGGTCGAAATCCAGCACCGGGTCGATCACGGCCGCGTGGCCCCCTTCGTGGTCGTACACCACGTGGGTGAAGGTCCAGGTGGGGACATGGAAGAAGGACTGAACTTGGGGAGAAGCGGTGTGCATGGAAAGCCTCCAGGTGATGCAGATCAACCGGCGATGCAATCACTTTATTGACAAATAAACTATCTGTCAATAAAGTGATTGTCAGGCGATCGACACGGGGTCATCGCCACCAGTTTCACACCAGGAGAAGCAGCATGAACAAGAACGTGGGCGGCATCGACCGCATGGTGCGCATTGGCGCGGGCGTGACCCTCGTGGCCCTGGCCGCCACGGGCGTGGTGGGCGCATGGGGCTTCCTGGGCGTGGTGCCGCTGGCCACGGGCCTGAGCGGCTGGTGCCCGGCCTACCTGCCCTTCGGCATTTCTTCCTGCAAGGCGCGCTGAGGCCACCATGGCGCTCACGGCGGCCTTGCTCGGAAGTGTCATCGGCCTGATCATGGCCTGGACAGGCGCCGGTGGCGGCCTGCTCGCCGTGCCCATGCTGGTGCTGGTGCTGCACCTGCCCTTGCAGGAAGCGGCGCCACTGGGCTTGCTGGCGGTGGGCGCTTCAGCCTGGGTGGGCGCCCTGATGGGCCTGCGCCAGGGCATCGTGCGCTACAAGGCCGCGGCCCTGATCGGCGGGCTGGGCATGCTGGCGGCGCCCTGGGGTGTGTCCCTGGCGGCCCGCCTGCCGACCCAGTGGCTGACCCTGGGCTTTGGCCTGCTCATGGTGGGGCTGGCCCTGCGGGCATGGCTGCGGCCTGCCGATCACGCCACCGAGCGGCCCGATGCCGAGGCCCCGCCCTGTGTGGCCAACCCCCAGCATGGCCGCCTGGTCTGGACCTCACCCTGCGTCCGCGCCCTGGGCCTGACCGGCCTGGTCTCGGGCCTGCTCAGCGGCCTGGTGGGCGTGGGCGGCGGCTTCGTGATCGTGCCCGCCCTGCGCCGCCACAGCGACCTCACCCTGCCCAGCATCCAGGCCACCTCGCTGGCCGTGATCGCCCTGGTGTCGAGCAGCGCGGTGACCGGCGCTTTGCTGCACGGCCAGGTGCGCAACGACCTGGCCCCCTGGTTCGCCGGCGCGGCCGTGGTGGCGCTCCTGGCGGGCCGGCAAGTGGCCGCCCACCTGCCCACCGCGTGGCTGCAAAGGGCTTTTCAGGCCGTGACCTTGCTGGCTGGTTTCGTGATGGTGGCCAAGGGCGGCGGCTGGCTGCCCTGAGGCGCGAAGGCCCGCTCAGCGCGGGTACAGCAGCATCTGCGTGCAGCGGAACAGGGCAATGGTCTTGCCCGTGTCGGCATGCCGCACCACGGCATCCCACACCTGCGTGGTGCGCCCACCGTGCACCAGCGTGGCCACACAGGCCACCGTGCCCTCACGCGCCGTGCCCAGGTGGTTGCTTTTCAGCTCGACCGTGGTGAAGCTTTGCGCCCCCTCGGGCAGGCTGGCCAGGCAGCCGTATCCGCAGCAGGTATCGGCCAGCGTGACCACCGCCCCCGCGTGCAAAAAGCCATTGGGCGCCATGTGGTGGGCCGCGATGGTGAAGTGCGCATGCACCTCACCCGCGGCGGTGTCGGTGACTTCGATGCCCAGGTGGCCGGGCAGGGTGGTGGTGTGGGTGTGCATGGGGGCCCAAAAACGCTTCAAGCTTGCTGGTTCATTTCGCCGGTGATGCACTTTGCAATGTGCGCTGTTCTATTTTTCTGCATGCGACAGGGAGGTCCTGTAATTCGTAAGCAGAGGTCGGCCGTTGTGCGAACATGTATTCGCGGGACATGTCCTTGCAGTCTGAATAATCCCCGCTTGTTTTCAACGGATAGGTTGAATAGGACAAAAAATTATAGATT
>JBEGRT010000285.1:0-2616 GCA_041180305.1 Pseudomonadota bacterium | reverse complement strand
CCGTCATCGCGGCGTTCCCAGGGCTTGGGGTTCTGGCGCTCGCGGGGCTGGTGGGCCGGGCGGTCGGTGCGCTGGTCATTGCGACCATCATCTCGGCGTTCGCCACGGTAGCCCTCGCGGCCCTCAGACCTGCGTTCATCGCGGCGATCGTTGCGAGGGGCATCGCGGCCGTCACGTGGGCGGTCGCCGTACCGATTGTCGCGAGGGGCATCGCGCGGACCGTCGCGGTAGCCATCACGGCTGTCCTGTCGGCGGTCATCTCGGCGACCCTCCTGGCGCGCCGGTTGGCCATCGCCTCTGGCGTGCGGGGCACCACGCTCATCGCGGCGCATGCCAGGGCGGCCATCGCGGTGACCATCACGGCTGTCCTGTCGACGGTCATCGCGCCGCTCACCGGGCCGCTCACCGCGCGGGCCTCGCTCGTCGCGTTCCTGCCAGGCGTCCTGGCGGGCCTTGCGCTCGGCGCGTTCGGCCTGCACTTCGCTGAAGACGCGGGTGCGGGGGGCGGTGCCAGGGCGGACCGGGCGACGGCGCGGGCCGTCGGTGCTGGGGGCGCTGCCGGTGGGCAGCTTGATCTTCTTGCGTTCGGTCATGTCCGGGCAGGCAATGCGGTGGGGCGGGCGCTCAGCGTCCGCGCAGGAACAGGTTGTCCAGCTCGCTCAGGGTGAGCTGGCGCCAGGTGGGGCGCCCGTGGTTGCACTGGTCGGCCCGCTCGGTGGCCTCCATGTCGCGCAACAGGGCGTTCATTTCGGTCAGGGTCAGGCGGCGGTTGGCCCGCACGGCCCCGTGGCAGGCCATGGTGGCCAGCAGTTCGTGCTGGGCGCGCTGCACCACGGTGGTGGCGTCGAAACCGGCCAGTTCGCCCAGCACCGAGCGGGCCAGCTCGACCAGGTCGGCCTGGCCCAGCGCCATGGGGCGCGAGCGCACGGCCAGGGTCTTGGGGCCCAGGGGGCTGACTTCCAGGCCCAGGGTCTCCAGGGCGCTGGCATGGGCTTCGGCCGTGGCCACTTCCTGGGGCGTGGCTGCGAAGGTGACCGGGATCAGCAGCGGCTGGCTGGGCAGGTTGGCCTGCGCGATCTGGGTTTTGAGGCGTTCGTACACGATGCGTTCGTGTGCCGCGTGCATGTCCACGATGACCAGGCCCTTGGCGTTCTCGGCCAGGATGTAGATGCCCTGCAACTGTGCAATGGCCCGGCCCAGCGGCCAGTCTTCGGGGGCTGCGTCGGCCCAGGCGGGATCAGGCTCGGCGGGCGGCTGGCTGGCCAGGGCTGCGCCAGCCGCGACCGGGTTCCAGCCAATGCCTTGAGCGTGGGCGAGGGCCGGAGGCGCTTCCTGGGCGGTGGCCACGGCAGCGCCGAAGCCATCGTCATCGTCGGCCCGCGCACGGATGGCGGGCACGGATGGCGCGGCCTGTGCAGTGTCGGTGGGCCAGCCGGCCCAGCGCTGGGCCATCAGGGGCTCGACGCCCGGCGCTGTGCCCCAGGGCAAGCGGTCTTGTTCCCGGGTGGCCACCGGCCGCGGGGCGGTGCTGCCCACGCCGGGCGGCAGGCTCTGCTGGCCCGCGGCATACGCCGGGGTGGGGCCTGCAGGGGCGGCCGACAGGTCGTCGCCACGGCCTGTTCCTGTGTCGGTCTGGCCGGCACGCGACACGGCCAGGGCGGCATCCACCGCCTTGCGGGCGGCCTGGTGCACCTCGCGCCCATCGCGGAAACGCACCTCGATCTTCGTCGGGTGCACGTTCACATCGACCAGCTCGGGCGCGATCTCCACGAACAGTGCATACACCGGCTGGCGGTTGCCGTGCAGCACATCTTCATACGCTGAGCGCACGCCATGGGCCAGCAGCTTGTCGCGCACATAGCGGCCGTTCACGTAGCAGTACTGGTGGTCGGCGCGTGAGCGGGCGGCGTCGGGCGTGCCCGCGCGACCGCTGACACGCACCGGGCCCACCTGCCACTGCACGGCCACGCTGTCGCGGATGAAGTCGTCGCCCAGCACATCGCGCAGGCGTTGTTCCAGCGGCGCCGCGCGCCATTGTTCGATCAGCTTGCCTTCGTGCCACACCGTGAAGCCCACATCCGGGCGGGCCAGCGCGTGGCGCTTCACGGCCTCCAGGCAATGGGCCAGCTCGGTGGCCTCGCTCTTGAGGAACTTGCGCCGCGCCGGGGTGTTGAAAAACAGCTCGCGCACTTCGATGCTGGTGCCCTGGCTGCGGGCGGCCGGGTTCAGTTCACCCGAGCGGGCGTCGAGCCGGTGCGCATGGGCTGCATCGGCCGTGCGGCTGCTGATGGCCATTTCGGCCACCGACGACACCGCGGCCAGCGCTTCGCCGCGAAAGCCCATGGTCAGCACGTGTTCCAGGTCGTCGAGCGAGCGGATCTTGCTGGTGGCGTGGCGTTTGAGGGCCAGCGGCAGCTCTTCGACCGGGATGCCACAGCCATCGTCTTCGATCAGGATCTGGCGGATGCCTCCCGCCAGCAGCTTCACCGTGACCTGGGTGGCGCCGGCATCCAGGGCGTTGTCCACCAACTCGCGCACGACCGAGGCCGGGCGCTCCACCACTTCACCGGCTGCGATCTGGCTGATCAGTTCGTCGGGCAGTTCGCGGATGGTGCG
>JBEGRT010000284.1:0-2623 GCA_041180305.1 Pseudomonadota bacterium | reverse complement strand
ATTGGCGATGGCGGCCCCATCTTGCTGGCCCTGGGCGCCAGCCTGGTGCTGCGCCAAGGCGAGGCCCAGCGCACCCTGCCGCTCGACGCCTTCTACCTGGACTACATGAAGAACGCCCTGCAGCCTGGCGAATGGATCGAGGCGGTGGACATCCCCCTGCCTGCTGCGGGCGACATCTTCCGCGCCTACAAGGTCTCGAAGCGCCGCGACAGCGACATCTCGGCCGTGTGCGCGGCCTTTGGCCTGACGGTGGAGCACGGCGTGATCACCGAGGCCCGCGTGGCCTATGGCGGCATGGCCGCCACCGCACGACGGGCCACCGCGGTGGAACAGGCCCTGGTGGGCCACCCCTGGAACGAAGCCACCGTGCAACGCGCCCAGGCTGCGCTGGCACAAGACTTCACCCCCCTGACCGACCTGCGCGCCAGCCAGGGCTACCGCCAGCAGGTGGCCGCCAACCTGATCCGCCGCTGCTGGCTGGAAACGCGGCCGCAAGCCCCGCTGGCCGGCGACCAGGTCGAAGTCTGGCCCGCCGTGGTCTGAAGGAGAACGCCATGAACCAGACCGTTGACCCTGGCGTGAAAGCCCTGCAGCACAGCACCGCCGCCGGGCAATCGCGCCCGCATGAATCGGCCCATCTGCACGTGGCCGGTGCCGCGCCCTACATCGACGACCTGCCCGAGCTGCAAGGCACCCTGCATGCCGCGCTGGGCCTGTCGCCCGTGGCCCACGGTCGCCTGCTGCACATCGATGTGGCGGGCCTGAAGGCCCTGCCCGGTGTGGTCGATGTGATCACCGCCGCCGACATCCCGGGCACCAACGACTGCGGCCCCGTCATCCACGACGACCCCATCCTGGCCGATGGCGTGGTGCATTACCTGGGCCAGCCGGTGGTGGCCGTGCTGTCACACGACCGCGAACTGGCGCGCCGCGCAGCCGCCCGCCTGAAAGATTTCGTGCAGATCGAGCCCCTGCCCCCGGTGCTCGACCCGCTGCAGGCCCACGCCCAGCAGCAGTACGTGGTGCCGCCCATGCACATGGCCCGTGGCGATGTGGCCCAGGCCATGACGCAGGCGCCGCACACCGTGCAAGGCCGCATCCAGCTGGGCGGGCAGGAGCAGTTCTACCTGGAAGGGCAGATTTCCTACGCCATCCCGAAAGAAAACCGGGGCATGCTGGTGCACTGCTCGACCCAGCACCCCAGCGAGATGCAGCACGCCGTGGCGCACGCCCTGGGCCTGCACGCCCACCATGTGCAGGTGGAATGCCGCCGCATGGGTGGAGGCTTTGGCGGCAAGGAGTCGCAATCGGCCGTGTTCGCCTGTGTGGCCGCCGTGGCCGCGCGCAAGCTGAACCGCCCCGTGAAGATGCGCCCCGACCGCGACGACGACTTCCTGATCACCGGCCGGCGCCACTGCTTCGTGCACGACTACACCGTGGGCCACGATGCCGAAGGCCGCCTGCTGGCCGCCGACGTGGACATGGTCTCGCGCTGCGGGTATTCGGCCGATCTGTCGGCCCCCGTGATGGCCCGTGCGCTGTGCCACTTCGACAACGCCTACTGGCTGCCGAACGTGCAGATCGACGGCTTTTGCGCCCGCACCAACACCCAGAGCAACACCGCCTTCCGCGGCTTTGGTGGCCCGCAGGGCGCCTTCGCGGTCGAATACATCCTCGACACCGTGGCGCGCCGCCTGGGTCGCGACGCACTGGATGTGCGCCTGGCCAACCTGTATGGCCAGCACGAGCGCAATGTCACGCCCTACGGGCAGGTGGTGGAAGACAACGTGCTGCACGCCCTGATCGGGCAACTGGTGCACAGCAGCGACTACCGCGCCCGCCGCGAGGCCGTGAACGCGTTCAACGCCACCAGCCCCGTGCTGAAAAAAGGCCTGGCCCTCACGCCCGTGAAGTTCGGCATCTCCTTCAACCTGGTGCACCTGAACCAGGCCGGCGCCCTGGTGCACGTGTACAACGACGGCAGCATCCTGGTGAACCATGGCGGCACCGAAATGGGGCAAGGCCTGAACACCAAAGTGGCGCAGATGGTGGCGCACACCCTGGGCGTGTCGCTGGAGCGCGTGCGCGTGAGCGCCACCGACACCAGCAAGGTGGCCAACACCTCGGCCACGGCCGCCTCCACCGGCTCTGACCTGAACGGCAAGGCCGCCGCCGACGCCGCCCAGCAGATCCGCCAGCGCCTGCTGGCCCACCTGGCCGACAAGCACCAGGTGCCCGTGGACATGGTCGACCTGGCCCACGACGTGGCCACCGTCAATGGCCAGGCCGTGTCCTTCGAAGACCTGGTCATGTCGGCCTATGTGGCCCGCGTGCAGCTGTGGTCAGACGGCTTTTACGCCACGCCCAAGCTGCACTGGGACCGCACCACCATGCAGGGCCGGCCCTTCTACTACTTCGCTTATGGCGCCTCGGTGTCAGAGGTGCTGGTCGACACGCTCACGGGCGAGCACAAGGTGCTGCGCGCCGACGTGCTGCATGACGTGGGCCGCTCGATCAACCCGGCGCTGGACATCGGGCAGGTGGAAGGCGCCTTCATTCAGGGCATGGGCTGGATGACCACCGAAGAACTGGTGTGGCACCCGACCAGCGGCAAGCTGCTGAC
>JBEGRT010000283.1:0-2538 GCA_041180305.1 Pseudomonadota bacterium | reverse complement strand
TGGCGGCCTCGGCCGTCTGGGCCGACAGGCGGCGCACTTCGGCCGCCACCACCTTGAACCCTGCACCTTCGGCACCGGCCCTGGCGGCTTCGATCGAGGCGTTGATCGACAGCAGGTTGGTCTGGCGCGAGATGTCGGCAATCATCACGGCCAGCGGGGTCAGGTGTCGCACCTGATCGACCACCTTGCGGATGCGGTCCTGGTTCTGCTTGCGTGCTTCCACGAAGCTGCGCTGGTGCTGCGTGAGCGACTGCAAGGCATCACCATTGCGCCCCGCCTCGGTCAGCGAACTCTGCGACAGCACCTGCGAGCGGTGCACAGCGTTGTTGATCTGCTCTTGCAGCTCGGCGCTGAGCCGGTGCACGCGGTTCAGGCGCTCCACCATTTCCAGCACCGCCGATTCCGAGGTCTTGATGGTCACCGTCACCTGCTTTTGCAGGATCGCGAAACACTGCTCCAGCAGCCCCAGGTCGTCCGAGATGATCTCAGGCAAGGAGTCTCGGCGAGGCCACAGGCGCACGCGGCTGAGCAACAGGCCCAGGGCCACGCTGCCAAAGCCCAGGGCACCACCACCCAAGGGTTGGCGCCTACCCACAAATGGTTGACCAGGGCCACCACCGCGGCCCAGCACAAGGCCGCCAGGCCTTGCATCAAAGCCATGCGCAGCCGACGTTGCCGGGCGAATCTCAGCTCGGCATCCAGCGGGCTTTCCTGCTCACTGGCGTGATCGGTCTCGACGCTGTCCATGTGGAACCCCTTTTCGCCTCACGCACCCGGCAAGACTTGCTTGACGACCTTGAGCAAATCCGTGCCCGACACCGGCTTGACCAGCCATCCGGTGGCGCCCAGGCGCTTGGCTTCATCTCGCTTGGCCTGCTGACTCTCGGTGGTCAGCGCCAGGATGGGGGTGAAACGCAGCACCTTGCGGGCCTCGGAAATCAAGGTCAGACCGTCCATCTTCGGCATGTTGATGTCGGTGATGATCAAGTCGGGCTTCAATCCCGCCCTCAGCTTCGTCATGGCCTGCTCGCCGTCGCCAGCGGTGTCCACCTTGAAGCCCCCGATCTCCAGCGTGCTCTTCAACGACATCAGCATCGTTGTCGAATCATCTACCAGGAATACTGATTTCATGATCTTTGTCCTCACCCAAGGCGCCAACCTGTCACGTTAAGCTCAAGCAGCTTGCGCCTGTTCGGCCCGAACTTTCAGAGCAGCCGCCAGCAGAGGGTCTGCAATCTCACCTTGAATCCTGGGCTGCAACGCCAACAGGACCTGAAGGACCGCCGCATGCAGATGCTGGCACTTGCTCACGTTAACGGCCGGACTGGGGTGATTCTTGAGCCATTGCTGCAGGGCCTCGGCGTCTTCGACCGACACCACGCCCTCCAGGGCCGCATGCTTCTTCAGGTAACGAATGCCCATCACAGCAACTCCTTGGGGTTGAGGACCATCAGCACGCTGCCATCGCCCATGAGAGCCGTGCCAGCGAAGCCGGTCAGGCCGGACAACACACCTTCCAGTGGTTTGAGGATGATGTCGCTGGCGCCATGGAACTGGTCGACCAGCAAGCCCACGTGCTCGCCCATCAGGCGCACGACCAGCACGGCGGTTTCGCCTTCTTCGTTGATCTGCGGAGACTCATCGAGCGCCAGCAGTTCATGCAATGATTTCAGCGGCACGATGCGACCGCGCAGCACGGTGGTGCTGGCCTGCTTGAACTTGTGGATGTCGTCCACATGCACGCGCACAGTTTCCACGATCATGTCCATGGGCACGCCGAACCGGCGCCCGCCCACCTCGATGATCATGACATTCGTCACGGCCATCGACAGTGGCAGCGACAGGCGGATGGTCGTGCCCTTGCCATGCACGCTGCTGAGCTGCACAGAACCGTTGATCCGCTCGACCGCCGTGCGCACCACGTCCATGCCCACGCCTCGACCGGAGAGGTCAGAAATCTGCTCGGCCGTGGAGAAGCCCGGCAGGAAGATCAGCTGCACCGCGTCATGGTCAGAGAGCGAGTGGGCCTTGTCGGCCGGGATCAACCCCCGTTCGACCGCCTTGTTGCGGATGCGGTTGGGGTCGATGCCCGCACCGTCGTCGATGATCTCGATGATCACGCGGTCCGATTCCTGGCGCGCCGCGACATGGATGGTGCCCTGAACGGGCTTGCCCGCCGCACGCCGGGTTTCCGGCAGTTCGATGCCATGGTCCAGGCTGTTGCGCAGGATGTGGATCAGCGGGTCGGCCAGCGCCTCGATCACGTTCTTGTCGGCTTCTGTCTCGTCGCCCTCGATCTCCAGGCTCACTTCCTTGCCCAGCTTCTTCGAGATGTCGCGCACCAGGCGGCCAAAGCGCTGGAACACGGTGCCCACCGGCAGCATGCGCACCTGCATGATGGCGTGCTGCATGTCTTCGGCGATGCGGTTGATCACCGCGTACTGGGCCTTGATCTCGCGCGCCAGTTCGCGCTGGCCGAACACCGACTCGGCCCGTTCGGCCAGGTAGGGCAGGCTGTTCTTGGCGACCACCATCTCG
>JBEGRT010000282.1:0-9782 GCA_041180305.1 Pseudomonadota bacterium | reverse complement strand
GCGCGCGCCTGATGCGCAAGCTGGCGAACTGAAGTCGCCAGCCTCAGGCACCCTGGCTCAACGGGCCACGGGTGCGTCCAGCCCACCACCCAGGGCCTTGAACAGGCCGATGTGGGCCTGCTGGCGGGCCAGCTCGGTGCTGATCAGGCTTTGCTGTGCGGCAAACAGGCTGCGCTGCGCATCGAGCAGGTCCAGCTGGCTGGCCACGCCCGTGCGGTAACGCAGGGCCGACAGCCTGAAGCGTGCGGCCTCGGCCTCGACTTGGGCCTGTTGCGCCTGCACCTGGTCGCCGTAGGTGCTGCGGCTGACCAGGGCATCGGACACCTCGCGGAAGGCCGTCTGCACGGCCTTGTCGTACTGGGCCAGGGCCGCGTCGCGCTTGAGCTCGGACACCTGCACGTTGGCCGCGCTGCGCCCCATGTCGAAGATCGGGGCCGTGAGGTTGCCCGCAAAGCTCCAGGCCGTGCGACCGTCGGTGAACAGGCCTTCCAGCGAATTGCTGGCCACGCCGGCACTGGCGGTGAGCGCGATGCGCGGGAAGCGCGCCGCACGGGCGGCGCCAATGTTGGCATTGGCCGCCTTGAGCAACTGCTCGGCCTGCACGATGTCGGGCCGCTTGAGCAGCACCTCCGAAGGCAGCCCCACCGGCAGGCCCGTCAGCGCAGGCCACAGCTTGCGGGCCTCGATGACGGGCGCAGCCGCCTCGGCATCGCCCTCGGTGGTGAAGCGCAGGGCTGGCACCGGCGGCGCCCATTGCGGCTGCAACGGCTGACCCAGCAGCAGGGTCAGGGCATTCACATCGAGCTGCACGGCGCGCTTGAACTGGGCCACCGCAATGCGGGCCTGCTCCACGGCCGACTGGGCCGTGCGCAGGTCGAGCTCATTGAGCACGCCCTGGTCGAACTTCAGCTGCTGCAGCTTGAGCGTGGCCTCGCGGGTGCGCAGGGTCTGCTCGGCCAGGGCCAGCTGCCACTGATCGGCCCACCACTGGTAGTAGCCGCTGGCCACCGAGGCCACCAGGCTGATCTGCACCGTCTTGCGGGCTTCTTCGGTGGCCAGGAACTGGGCCGATGCGGCCTCACTCAGGGCGGCCACACGGCCAAAGAGGTCCAGCTCGAACGCGGAAATGCTCAGCCCGCCGGTGGCGACCGTGCCCACGGCATAGGGGGCGTTGCTGGACGGCTGCCGCGTACCGGTCACGGCGGCATTCACGGTGGGCAACTGGTCGGCGCGTGCGATCTGCCAGGCGGCACGGGCCTGGTCGATGTTCAGCACGGCCACGCGCAGGTCGCGATTCTGTGTCTGGGCAGCCTCGATCTGGGCCTGCAGGCGCGGGTCGGCAAAGTAGCCGCGCCACGCCAGTGCGGCCGCCTGGGCCGCATCGGAAGCGTCGGCGGTCTTCAGGGTGTCGCCCTGGACGCCCTGAACACCGTCAGGCCACTGGGCTGCCACCGGCAGCGTGCGCTCGGGCATCACCGGCACCATGGAGCATCCAGCCGCCAGGGCCGAGGCCCACACGGCCAGGGCCACCACGCGGGCGCGGGAAGGGAAAGATCGGGTGGCGCGCATCATGCCTTCACCTCTTGGGTCGAACCTTGGGAAGAAGCCTGCAGGGCCTGGGCTTCCAGTTGGGCCGGCGTGGGCTTGTGGGGCACGAACTTGCGCACCACCACGAAGAACACGGGCACGAACAACACGGCCAGCACGGTGGCGGCGATCATGCCGCTGAGCACGCCGGTGCCGATGGCACGCTGCGCGGCCGAGCTGGCGCCCGAGGCGATGTACAGAGGCACCACGCCCAGGATGAAGGCCAGCGAGGTCATGATGATCGGGCGGAAACGCAGGTGGCAGGCCTCCAGCGTGGCTTCGATCAGGCCCTTGCCCTGCTCTTGCAGTTCCTTGGCGAACTCGACGATCAGGATCGCGTTCTTGGCCGACAGGCCGATGATGGTGATCAGGCCCACCTTGAAGAAGATGTCGTTGTTCATGCCGCGCAGCGTCACACCCGTGAGCGAGCCCAGGATGCCCAGGGGCACCACCAGCAGCACGGCCACCGGGATGGCCCAGCTTTCGTACAGGGCCGCCAGGCACAGGAACACCGCCAGCAGCGAGAAGGTCAGCAAGGCCGTGGCCTGCGAGCCCGAGAGCTTTTCCTCACGCGACAGCCCGGTCCATTCGATGCCGATGCCCGGGGGCAGTTGCGTGGCCAGCTTTTCCATCTCGGCCATGGCCTGACCCGTGGAGAAGCCCGCGGCCGCATCACCCGCAATGCGCATGGCCGGGTAGCCGTTGTAGCGCACTGCCTGCATCTGGCCCGTGATCCAGCGGGTTTTCACAAAGGTCGACAAGGGGATGGTTTGGCCAGCACTGTTGACCACGCTGAGGGCCAGGATGTCTTCAGGGCGGGCGCGGGCCTGCGCATCGGCCTGCACCACCACACGCTGCAGACGGCCCTGGTTGGGGAAGTCGTTCACGTAACTGGAGCCCAGGGCGGTCGACAAGGTGGCACTGATGCTGTCGATGCCCACGCCCAGGGCCTGGGCCTTGTCGCGGTCGATGTCGATCTGCAGCTGCGGTGCATCTTCCAGGCCGTCCGGGCGCAGGCCCGTGACCACCTTGCTCTGCGCCGCCATGCCCAGCATCTGGTTGCGGGCGGCCAGCAGGGCCTCATGGCCCAGGCCACCACGGTCTTGCAGGCGCATGGCAAAGCCGGTGGCATTGCCCAGTTCGCGGATGGCCGGTGGGTTCAGCGGGAAGATGAAGGCGTCCTTGATGCCCATGAGCGCGCCAAAGGCCTTGCCTGCCACCGAGGCCGCGTCCTGGCCCGGGCCCTTGCGCTGGTCCCAGGGCTTGAGGGTGACAAAGCCCAGGGCCGCGTTCTGGCCGGTGCCCGAGAAGCTGAAGCCCACCACGCCCACGATCGATTCGACCTCGGGCTGCGCCAGGAAGTACTTCTCGACCTGCTGCACCACCTGCTCGGTGCGGCCATTGGTGGCGCCCGGCGGCAGCTGAATGTTGACGATCAGGTTGCCCTGGTCTTCATTGGGCAGGAAGGCCGAGGGCAGGCGGGCGTACATGTAGCCCACGCCCAGCAGCAGCACCGCGTACACGATCAGCACACGGCCACCACGCTTGACCAGTTGCTGCACCCAGCCGCCATAGCCTTCGGTGGCACGGTCGAAGCGGCGGTTGAACCAACCAAAGAAGCCCTTTTGCGTGTGGTGATCCACGTGCACCGGCTTGAGCAAGGTGGCGCACAGGGCGGGCGTGAAGCTCAGGGCCAGGAAGGCCGAGAACACGATGGAGACGGCCATCGACAGCGAGAACTGACGGTAGATGTTGCCCACCGAGCCCGCGAAGAAGGCCATGGGCAGGAACACCGATACCAGCACCACGGTGATGCCGATCACGGCGCCGCTGATCTGCTGCATGGCCTTGACCGTGGCCTGGCGGGGCGACAGCCCTTCCTTGGCCATCAGGCGCTCGACGTTTTCCACCACCACGATGGCATCGTCCACCAGGATGCCGATGGCCAGCACGAGGCCGAACATGGTCAGCACGTTGATGGAGTAGCCCGCGGGCAGCATCACGCCGAAGGTGCCCAGCAAGGCCACCGGCACCACCAGGGCCGGGATCAGGGTGTAGCGCCAGTTCTGCAGGAACAGGTACATCACGGCGAACACCAGCACCATGGCTTCGATCAGGGTGTGCACCACCTGCTCGATCGACAGCTTGACGAAGCCCGAGGTGTCGTAAGGCACGTTGTAGCTCACGCCTTCGGGGAAGAACTTCTGCAGTTCGGCCAGGCGGTCCTTCACGGCCTGGGCCGTGGCCAGGGCATTGGCCGTGGGCGAAAGTTGCAGGCCGATGCCCACGGCGTTCTGGCCGTTCAGGCGGGCGTAGGTGCCATAGGTCTGCGCGCCCAGCTCGATGCGGGCCACATCACGCAGGCGCACCACCGAACCATCGGTCTTGGTGCGCAGCGCGATGTTGCCAAACTGCTCGACGCTGGCCAGCTGCCCGCTGACCACCACGGTGGCCGACATGGTCTGGCTGCTCAGGTTGGGGCGGTCGCCAATGGCGCCTGCAGGCACCAGGGCGTTCTGGGCCTTGATGGCGTTGTTCACATCGGCCGGCGACAGGTTGTAGGCCACCAGCTTGCTCGGGTCCAGCCAGATGCGCATGGCGCGCTCGGTGCCGAACAGCTGGGCCTGGCCGATGCCATTGACGCGCTGCAGCTCGGGCACCAGGTTGCGCGAGGCGTAGTCGCCCAGGGCAATCGGGTCATAGGCCGGGTTCTTGGACGAGAGCATCACGAACATCAGGAAGTTGCTGCGTGACTTCTCGACCTTCACCCCCTGCTGCGTCACGGCCGCCGGCAGGCGGGGTGTGGCGCGGGCCAGGCGGTTCTGCACTTCCACCTGGGCCAGGTCGACATTGGTGCCCGGCTCGAAGGTGACGGTGATCTGCCCGGTGCCGTTGGCCTGGCTGACCGATTCCATGTAGGCCAGGTTGGGCGCGCCATTGAGCTCCAGCTCGATCACGCTGATGACGGATTCATCGAGCGTCTTGGCCGACGCGCCCGGGTAGGTGGCGCTGATGACGATGGACGGCGGCGCCACATTGGGGTACTGGGCCACGGGCAGCTGCCGGATGGCCACGGCGCCCAGCACCGCGATGAACAAGGCGATCACCCACGCGAAGATGGGCCGATCGATGAAGAACTTGGACATGGTTCAGTGCCCCCTGTTCAACGCGAAGCGGCCGGGGCTGCTGCTGCGGCGGCGGGAGGGGTCCAGGGCACGGCCTTCACGGGGGTCTTGGGGCGGATCTTCTGGAAGCCTTCGACCACGACCTGCTCACCGGCTTTCAGGCCCGACAGCACCACCCACTGGTTGCCGATGGCGCCGCCCAGCTGCACGGGGCGCGGGGCCACATTGCCCTGCGCATCGACCACCATCACGGTGTCACCCGTGGCGCCCCGCGTGACCGACTGCTGAGGCAGCATCAGGCCACCGCCCACCTGGGCCGCTGCGGTGCGCACGCGCACGTACAGGCCCGGCAGCAGCGCGCCCTTGGGGTTGGGGATCTCGGCCCGCAGGCTCACCTGGCCCGAGGTGGCGTCCACGCTCAGGTCGGTGAACAGCAGCTTGCCGGCGATCGGGTATTCGGTGCCATCGTCCAGCACCACGCGCACCTGCGCGGCCTGCTGGCTGGCCTTCAGCTGGCCATTGCCCAGCGCTTGCTTGAGCTTGAGCGCTTCATTGGCCGACTGGGTGAAGTTCACGTACAGCGGGTCGATCTGCTGGATGGTGGCCAGCTGGGTGACTTCACCCTGCCCGACCAGCGCGCCTTCGGTGACCAGCGAGCGCCCGATGCGCCCACTGATCGGCGCCGTGATGTTGGCGTAGCCCAGGTTGATCTGGGCGGTGCGCACCGCCGCCTTGCCGGAGGCCACGTCGGCCTGGGCCTGGCGCTGGGCCACCTGGGCGTTCAGGAATTCCTGCGGGCTGATGGCCTTGGCGTTGGCCAGCGGCTGGTAGCGCTCGACCAGGGCGGTGGCCTGGGCCAGGTTGGCTTCGGCCTTGGCCAGGGCGGCCTGCGCCGTCTGCAGGGCGGCGTCGTAGGTGGCGGTGTCCAGGCGGAACAGGGGCTGCCCGGCCTTCACGTCACTGCCTTCGGCGAACACCCGCTGCTGCACCACGGCCGGCACACGGGCCCGCACCTGGGCCACGCGAGAGGCCTCCAGGCGGCCGGGCAGCTCCTGCACCAGGGGCACATCCTGCGGCTGCACGGTCACCACGGCCACTTCCGGCGGCGGAGGCGCCTTGCCGGCCTGGCCCTGGGCCACGCCATCGCTGCAGGCCTGCAGCAGGACCAGGCTGGCCGCGGCCAGGGACACTGCGCCCCAGCGCAGCACGTTCGTATCGGGAATGCGGGTCAGTGACATGCTCACCTCAAAAGATATTTGCTCAGTCAAGCTTTCGATGCACTATACATACAAGCGTGTATGTATGTAAGATCCCCCCAGCCAATCTCCCCACAGATTCACAAGGTTTTTCACACCTCCGCCATGCGCCGCACCAAGGAATGCGCTGAACAGACCCGGCAGGCCCTGCTGGACGCCGCCGAGCGCGTGTTCGAGGAAAAGGGGGTGTCGCGCACCTCGCTGCAGGACGTGGCGCAGGCCGCGGGCCTGACCCGCGGGGCCGTGTACTGGCACTTCAAGGACAAGGCCGACCTGTTCAACGCCATGATGGACCGCACGGTCTTTCCCATGGAACAGGCAGGGGAAAGGCTGAGCACCGCGCCCGAAGCCGACCCTGTGGCGCAACTGCGCGAAGCCCTGCTGGATGTGTTGCGGCAGATCGAAGGCTGCGAGCGCACCCGCCGCGTGATCAGCGTGGCCACGCGCAAGGCCGAATTCGTGGCCGAACTGGATGCCGCCCGACAGCGCCACCTGGAGGTGCACCTGAGCTGGCGCGACCATGTGGAAGGTGCGGTGGCCCGGGCCCAGGCCGCCGGACAGTTGCGCACGGTGCGCAGCGCCCGCGAGGTGGCCGTGGGCCTGAGTGCCCTGGTGACGGGCCTGATCGAGCTGTGGATGCTGGAGCCCAGCCTGTTCCCGCTGGTGAGCACCGGGGAACAGACCGTGGACACTTACCTGGCCGGGTTGAAGGCCTGAGCCAGCGCTGGCGACACGGCGCCGTCGGTGGCTTCATCGAGTACCGGGGCCGCGTCATCGAGATGGCGGGTGTCGGCCCAGCCCACGAGGCTGAAGCCTTCCTCACTGAGCAGCAGGCGGTTCACGCTGGCGTTGGTGATCTTCCAGGACCGCGGCGCTTCCAGGCCCACGTGGGTGGCGGCGCGGTAAAAGCAATCGAGCACACCGCCGTGGGCCACCAGGGCCACGGTCTGCCCGGGGTGCAGGGCGGCCAGGCGTTTGCCGGTGGTGATCACGCGGTCGTAAAACGCGGCCAGCACTTCGCCGCCTTCGGGGCCATAGGCCGGGTCGCGTTCGCGCCAGCGCCGCCCTTCTTCCGGGTGGCGGGCCATGATCTCGTCGTGCGTGAGGCCTTCGAAACGCCCGAAATGGCGCTCGCGCAGGCCAACGTCCAGATGCAGCGGCAAGGCCGCATGGCGCGCAATGGCCCGGGCTGTGTCGGCGGCGCGCAGCAGGTCGCTGCTGTAGACCGCGTGCAGGCCTTCGTCGGCCAGGGCGCGGCCCACCTGTTCGGCTTGCCAAAGGCCCAGCTCGCTCAGGGGGATGTCGGTGTGGCCCTGGATGCGGGTCTCGCGGTTCCAGGCCGTTTCGCCATGGCGCACCAGCACCAGTTGCGTGCCGGAAGACAGCATGCTCAGACGCCCCAGACCACATCCTGGCCCGCGGCCAGGGCTTGTTCGAACATGCGCACCATGGGCACCGCACGCTTGTGCAAGGACACGGGCGAGTCGACCAGAGGGCGTTCGCGGTCTTGATCGCGGTCGTGGTCCTGGTCTGCTTCATCGTCCGCCGGCGACACCCTCGGAGCGTCATCGGGCAGGGCCTTGAGGTGCGCGATGGCCGCTGGCAGTTCGGCCGCCGTCAGGATGCCGGGGCGCTCGACCTGTTTGCCCAGCGGGCCCAGCAAGGCGGCCGCGTGGGCCGACAACATGAACAAGTCGCCGGTGGCCTTGGATTTGAAGGTGATTCCCATGCGGGAAGCTTACACCTTGGGTTGCTGCGGCGCAGCAGGGCCGACCACGACCTCGCCGTCTTCCTTGGTGAAGGGGCCGGGCCAGGCCACGGGCAGGATGTCCAGCACCTGCTCGGAGGGGCGGCACAGGCGGGTGCCGCGCTCGGTCACCACCAGCGGGCGGTTGATGAGGATGGGGTGGGCCATCATGGCGTCAACCAGCGCCTCGGCCGGCAAGGATTCATCGCCCAGGCCCAGTTGCTCGAACAGCTCGCCCTTGGGGCGCAAGAGCTGGCGAGCGCTCAGGCCGGCATCGGCCATGAGGGACAGCAGTTCCTCGCGCGTGGGCGGGGTGCGCAGGTATTCGATCACCTCGGGCTCCAGACCAGCATGGCGCAGCATGGCCAGGGTGTTGCGGGAGGTGCCGCAGGCAGGGTTGTGGAAGATCTTGACGGTGCTCATGGGGTGATTGTCCACGGTCAATGGCCCCATGCTCACTTCAGGCGTGCCGCGTCGATCTGTTCCTGGTACTGCGCACGGGCGTTTTCCAGGGCCACCCGGCCGCTTTGCACGAAGGGCTCCTGCATGCCCAGCCATTCGCCCAGGCCCTTGCCTTCGTAACGCGCCAGCAGCCCTTGCCCCACCTCGACCAGCTGGGCATTGTGCTGACGGCAGCTGCCCAGCTGTGCCTGGTGTTCGGCCACCACACGGGTCATGCCCGCCTGATGGGCCTGCGCCTGCTGGCTCAGCTCACGTTGCGCCTGCTGGCGCGTGGCTTCGATGGCCTGCTCCAGCTGGGCCACACGGGCCTGCAAGGCGTCTTCCCGCTGCTTCGCCTGGGCCAGCTGCTGGGTCAGGGCCTCGGTACGGCGCGATTGCGCCATCGCAGCCTGCCGGTCGGCCTGCACGCGGGCCTGCAGCGCGCCGAGCGATTCGTCGGCCTTGCGACGCGCCTGTTCGGCCTGCTGGGCGGCATCGCTCTGCGCGGCCTGGTCCTGCTGGGCCTGCCGCAATTGCAGCTTGAGCCGCTTGATCTGTTCCTGCTCGCGCGCTTCGGCCGAGTTCGAGGTCGATGCAGACTGCGCACGGGCGGCACCACTCCAGCCGATCAGGCCAATGAGGCTGGCCACCAGGCAGATCACCCACACGCCGCGGCCATGGCGGCGCTGTTCACGGTCAGAAGCGCACATTGAGATCCACCTGCAGGCTGTTGGCCTTGAACGATGCATTGGCACCGGCCGCACCATTGAGCGGCGTGTCGATGGTGCGGGCGCTGAGGTAACGCACACCGAAGGTGGTGTTGCGGTACAGGGCCATGTTCAGGCCCAGCGTGAAGCCCTGAACGTTGGTGCCACCCAGGCCCAGGTCGCTGTCGGTGAAGGCGTCGAGCACGGCATCAGAGCCCACACGGCGGTAGGTGGCCTGCAGCTGCCAGTCTCCGAACTCACGCAGCTCCAGATCGCCCAGCTGCAGCTTGAGCTGGTAGCCATCGCGCTTGCCCTTGGGGTCAACGCCCTGCAAGGTGGCCTCGGTGGCGCGCCGCTGGAAGTCGTTGACATCGAAGGCCGTGTTGTTGACGTATTCGCCGGCCACCACGATGTTGAAGGGGCTGAACTGTTTGAACTCGGCCGAGGCGGTCAGCACCAGCGGGCGGAACTTGTAGGCCAGGCCCCAGATGGGCGGCGTGTCCACGCCGTTGATCATGGGGTTGGTCTCGAACAGCGTGTTGCCCTTCTGGCGCAGGCTGCTGCCGTATTCGTACTGGCCATAGCGCGGCAGGGCCGACACACTGATGACCTGCGAGCTGCCCGAGGCGGTGGTGACCAGCTGGTAGGCGTTGTCGGTCTGGCCTTCCATGTGCCGGTAGTCGTACAGGGCCAGGCCCAGCTTGACGCGCGTGCGGGTGCTCAGGTCCCAATTGGCGCCCAGCTGGGTGCCGAGCAGGCTGCGGCCGCTGCGGCTCGGTGGCGAGGCCTCACGCAAAGGGAACCAGCCCACGGTCATGAAGGGCGTGAGCTGCCCGTCGAGCACGGCCTGGGGCGTGCGCACCGTGGCCGACAGCCCTTCGAAGTTCAGGTTCTCGCTCCAGACCATCTCGGTGCTGTA
>JBEGRT010000281.1:0-4256 GCA_041180305.1 Pseudomonadota bacterium | reverse complement strand
AGCTGGGCCCGGACAACCGCATCCAGTACAACAAGCAGCACGGCGTGGCCACCTCGGCCCACGGATTCGACCCCGCTGCCACCAGCCTGGACCTCACCTCCGAGGTCAGCGGCAACCTGGTGCAGGGCAACGGCATGCACGGCATCGACATTTCGGCCTCGTACTGGCGGGTGGGGCGCAACCAGCTGCGCTTCAACGGCTGGATCACCGGGGGCACTTCGGGCATCCACCTGTTCAGCCGCACCGACAATGCGGCCGGCCTTGATTGCGACCACAACCAGGTTTTGTACAACCATGTGCAGGCCCAGCGTGACCGCACCGCCTACGACGGCAACGGCATCCAGGTCGATCACTTCTGCGATGGCAACCTGGTGGCCTTCAACGTGGCCTGGGGCAATGACGGGGCAGGCCTGAGCGTGGTAGCGGCGCGCGGCAATGTGGTGGCCCACAACACCCTGGTGGGCAACGCGCAGGACATGAACCGCGCCAACTCGCCAGCGTTGCGGGCCGAGCTGATCTTGGCCTCCTGGCCCGACTTCTGCTGGAACCCCTATGTGGATGCGGCCAGCTGCCAGCTGCCGGCAGGCCGCACCAGCGACAACCTGTTCATCAACAACATCCTGCAGGCCTCTCAGCCCGGGGTTCCGGCCTTGTGGGTCAATGACGATGCCGTGGCGCCGAGCCGCAATCGCAACCGCTTCGGCCCCAACGTGTACGGGCACTCGGCGGGTGGGCCGGTGCTGCGCTGGGGCGCCTACGATGCCCGAGACGCCCGTGTGGCCGACCAGTTCATGCAGGGCAGCGCTGATGCCGCCGTGGCCTTGGTCGAACAGGCAGCCTTCCTTGACGCCAGCAACCCCATGCCGCCTCGCCATGGTCTGCGCTTGCGGGCCATGCCCTCGCGACTGGGGCCCGGGCCCTTGAGCAGCCTGCCAGATGCGGCCGGGGTGCTGCCGCTGGCAGGGATGTCGGGCTGGGGGGCTTACTACTTCGGGCCCTGATCCTCCGTGTGGATGCCCCCGATCCCGGGGGCGTGTCCCTAGTTTCAGGGAGGCCCTGAGCCCGAACCTTGCATAGCATGGCGGTGGCTGATGCCTGCCGGGTCGAGTCCACATGCATGCTGTCGAGATTCGGTGGGCCTCTCAGCCTTGACTTCTGAGCTGACAGTGGTCACTCACTTCGGCCACAGCGCCCACATTTTCAGGCTTTGCTTGGTGCGCCCTGCCTGCAGCAGGGCCTCGTCACCCCAGCCCCAGAAGTAGTCGGCGCGCACGGCACCGACGATGGCGCCACCCGTGTCCTGCGCCACCACCAGGCGTTGCAGCGGCCGTGGGGGCGGTGGCGTGGGGGCCCAAGCCTGGGGCTCGGTGCTGTCCACCCAGACCAGCGTGCCGTAAGGCATGGCGTCCTTGTCGACCGCGATCGAGCGGCCAGGGGTCAGGGGCTGTGCCTGCGCCCCCAGCGGGCCCAGCTCGGGCTGGTTCAGGGGCTCTTCGCGGAAGAAGACCACGCGCGGGTTGGCGCGCAGCATCTCGGCCACGCGGCCCGGGTTGGCGGCCGCCCAGGTCTTGATGGCGCCCCACGAGGCCTGCTCCAGCGGGAAAGCGCCCTGGTCCACCAGCCAGCGCGCCACCGACTGGTAGGGCTGGTCGTTGTGGCCGGCAAAGGCCAGGCGCACCACGCGGGGCTGGCCCTGGGGCGTGGGCTCGTCCAGCACCTTCACCCGGGTCGAGCCTTGCACCTGCACCAGCAGGGCATCCAGCGGGTCGGCCACATACAGCAGCTCGCGTCCGGCCAGGGCCGCCTTGCCTTCGTCGGTGGTTTCCAGCGCCGCCCGGCTGAGGTGGGGCTTGCGCTGGCCCAGGTCTGCGGGCGGGCGGTGCAGCGGCGTCTGAAAGGGCCCTGCAGGTTTGCGGCGCGCCTCGATCAGCGGTTCGAAATACCCGGTCAGCAGGCCGGTGGCCTGGCCTTCGGCCGTCAGCACCTGCCAGGGCTGGAAGCTGGCCTCCAGCCATTGGCGCACCAGTTCATGGCCCACATCCTGCCCCCAACTGGGGCCGCGTTGCCGCACGGTGGTGCACAAGGTCTGCCACTCGGCGCTTGCCGGTGGGCGCGCACAGCCGCGCCACAGGGCGGGCCACACCTCGGCGGTGCGGTCTTGCTGCCAGCCGGGCACATCGGCCCAGCGGCCCTGCACCCAGCGGGCCTTGCCGCGCTCCCACACGGGCCCCGAGGGCCCTTCCGCCGGCGTTGGCGTGGCCGCAGGGCTGGGCGTACCGGGCCGATGTTCGATGGGGGCGGGTGCCTGCTTCAGCGACACGCTGCTGCAAGCGGCCAGCACGGCCAGGACCACTGTGCCCAGCACGCGCTGCGCAAACACCGGGGCTTGGGATGACAATGCGTGGGCGGCAGGACGCGCCGCGCCAGGAAATGAACTGCGACCGATCATGGGCCTGATTCTGCTTGAAGCCTTGGCGGCACTGGGTGTGCTGCTGTTTCTGGTGTGGTGGACGATGTTTGCCGGGCGCAAGGGCGGCGAGCCGCCGCCCCGCGAGCGCCAGGACGGCGATCAGGCCGACGGCGGCAGGAAGAACTGACGCGGGTGGCGGCGCAGGCGTTGGCCCAGGGCCCGCAGCAGCCGCCCCCGCTCCTGCACCTGCACCCCGCGTGAACGCAGCGCCACGCGCAGGGCCAGCACGAAGCTCACCCCCACGTTCAGCAAGCCGGTGAAGGGGATGGCCGCCACGCACCACCAGAAGCCGCTGTGGTGCAAGGCCTGCACGCCCAGCGTGCCCAGGGCCGCTGCGATCTGGCCGGTGCTCAGGGTCACGTGGCGCACTTCGATGGGCAGGCCAAAAAACGTGGCCAGTGCAGGCACCACGCCCAGCATGAAGCCCAGCGACACATTGGCCGCCAGCCCCGAAATGTTGTCGCGCCACCAGTCAGCCCATCGCGCGGCCCGGGCCACACCCAGCCACCGGCGCGCGGTGGGGTTCCATTGCAGCGCGCTGTCCAGCCGGTGCCACACGAACCAGTTTTCCACCCAGCCGGCGATCAGGCTGGAGGCAAACAGCAGCGTGCCGGTGAAGGCGGCGAAGGCCAGCGTGGGGCCCAGCAGGCTCAGGTCGTGCAGCACGTGCTCGGCCTTGGCCGGGCCGATCAGGCCATGGCCCAGCGCCAGTTGCGCCACGGCCTGCACGGCCAGCACCCCCGGGATCACCACGGCCAGGTTGCCCACGATGCCGGCCATCTGCGAGCGCAGCAGGTGGGCCACCTCATCCACAAAGCCCTGCACCTGCTCGTCGCTCAGGCGCTCTTGGCGGTCCATCTGAGCCAGGCGGGCGGCCATGGCCGGCGCCGTCATGGCCGGTTGCTTGGTGGCCACCGTCCAGTGCAGCAGGTGAATCAGCACGAAGCTGGCCGCGTAGTTGGCGCCTGCCGCGAACCCGGCCCAGAACACCGACAGCCCCAGCGCACCGGCCACGAACTTCATGAAGGTGGTGCCCACGATCACCAGCCCGCCACCGGCTGCGCGGCGGAGCATGTCGAAATAGGCGGCGCGGTCGCGGGTGATGTAGTGCTCGCCGGTTTCGGCGCTGCGCTCGGCCACCTGGCGCGCCAGCAGTGCGTAGTGCTGCGTGAACAGCGCGCGCAGGCTGCGCCGCTGACGGGTGCCGGCCAACAGGCCCAGCAGCATCTGCCGGCCTTCCAGGTGTGGGGTGGGCGACATCAGCCAGCCCAGCAAGGCCTCCAGGCGGCGGCAGCGGGCGCTGATCTGGTCGATCTGGAAGACCACATCCACCGAAATGCCCCAGGCCTGCAGGTGTTCGTGCACGCCCTGCGCGCGCAACTCGCAGGCATCGATCAGGGCACGCAGCGCATTGACCTGCTGCAGCACCGCCGGATCAGTCACCGGGCACCGCGCGTCGATCAGCTCGCGCAGGTCTTGCGCCGTGCGGCCCAGTTGCGTGAAGCAGCGGCTGGCCTCTTGCGAGTTCAGGCCCAGGCGCACGCGCAACTCGGGTGACAGCCCGGCCGATTGCACCTGCGTGGCCAGCAACTCGATGGCGTTGGCCAGTGGCTCGTGCCAGTGGGGCGGCTCGTCATGGGCCTCGGGCCCCTGGGCATGCCAGGCGTCGGCCAGCACTGTGCCCAGGGCTTGCAAGCGGCCTTCGTCCAGGGCTTGCAGCCAATGGCCATCGGGCCCTGGCTCGAACATCAGCTCGAACAGGGTGCCCAGGTCGTCGGTGTCGGGG
>JBEGRT010000280.1:0-4004 GCA_041180305.1 Pseudomonadota bacterium | reverse complement strand
TCCAGCATGCGGCGCGTGACGAGGAAGCCCCCGAACACGTTCACCGCGGCCAGTGCGACGGCCAGCACGCCCATGGTCTTGCCCAGGGGCGTGACGGTGAGCGCAGCAGCCAGCATGGCGCCGACGATGACGATGGCCGAGACGGCGTTGGTCACCGCCATCAGCGGGGTGTGCAGGGCGGGGGTCACCGTCCAGACCACGTGGTAGCCGACATAGATGGCCAGCACAAAGATGGTCAGGTTGATGACGACGTGGGAAATGGCTTCCATCGAAGTCTCCAGGAGTGCAGTGAATCGGTCAGGCGACCGCAAGCGCCGGGATCAGAACTTGCGGACTTCCTTGATGCGGTTCTGGCCGTCCAGCAGGACGACCTTGGGCTTGTAGGAAGACACCTCGGCTTCGGTCATGGGGGCATAGGTGCAGATGATCATGAGATCACCGACCTGGGCCCGGCGCGCCGCGGCACCGTTGAGCGAAATGACACCCGAGCCCCGGGGGGCCTTGATGACATAGGTCGAGAAGCGCTCGCCGTTGTTGATGTTGTAGAGCTCGATCTGTTCGAACTCTTTCATGTCAGCCGCGTCGAGCAGGTCTTCGTCGATGCCGCACGAGCCTTCGTAGTGAAGGTCGGCTTCGGTCACGGTGGCGCGGTGCAGCTTGGCCCGCAGCATCATTCTTTGCATGGTGTACTTCCTCAGTCAGTGTGGGGCGCGCGGACCCGGGTCAGTTGCGCAGCAACTGACCGTCGCGACACATCAGGCAAGCCTTGACGATGTCGTCTTCGAGGTCGATGTGGAACTGGCCCTCTTTGTTGAAGACCAGCTTGAGGAAGTCCAGCACGTTGCGCGCATACAGTGAGGACGAGTCAGCGGCCACCAGGGCGGGCAGGTTGGTTTCGCCCACCAGGGTGACGCCATGCTTGACGACGGTCTTGCCGGCTTCGGTCAGGGGACAGTTGCCACCAGCCGGTGCGGCCAGGTCGACGATGACCGAGCCGGGCTTCATGGCCTTGACCATGTCCTCGGACACCAGCACGGGAGCGGCGCGGCCGGGGATCAGGGCGGTGGTGATGACGATGTCGGCGGCGGCCACGCGCTTGGCGACTTCCACCTTCTGGCGGTCGAGCCAGGACTGGGGCATCGGGCGGGCGTAACCGCCCACGCCTTCTGCGGCTTCCTTTTCTTCGGCGGTGTCGAAGGACACGTCGATGAACTTGGCACCCAGCGATTCGACCTGCTCCTTCACCGAGGGGCGCACGTCGGAGGCTTCGATGACCGCGCCCAGGCGCTTGGCCGTGGCGATGGCCTGAAGACCGGCCACACCCACACCCAGGATGACGACGCGGGCGGCCTTGATGGTGCCGGCGGCCGTCATGAGCATGGGGAAGAGGCGCTGGTACTTGTCGGCGGCGATCATCACGGCCTTGTAGCCGGCGATGTTGGCCTGCGACGACAGCACGTCCATGCTCTGGGCCCGGGTGGTGCGGGGCGCAGCTTCGAGGGCGAACGCGGTGATGTTCGCCGCGGTGAGGGCCTGGAGGTTGTCCTTGTCGAACGGGTTGAGCATGCCCACGAGCACGGCACCCGGCTTCATGAGCGCGCGCTCTTGCTCGCTGGGCGAGCGGACCTTGAGCACCATGTCGGCGCCCAGGGCGCCTGCGGCATCGGTGATCTCGGCGCCTGCGGCCACGTAGGCTTCGTCGACGACGCTGGCGGCCACGCCGGCGCCAGACTGCACGCGCAGGGTGTGGCCCTGTGCCTTGAGTTTCTTGACGGTTTCGGGCGTGATGGCCACGCGGGTTTCACCCGCAAACGTTTCCAGGGGTATGCCGATCAGCATACGACGGTCTCCTTCGAGGAAGCGGTTACCCGCCAAGGCCCCCTCGCCATGGGCAAAGGGGCGCGATTCGTTGTCTCAAGATGTGAGATGTCTCGCAGACCTGAGGAGGATACACAGGATCGGACGAGAAAAAGGCCCGCAGCGCACCAGGATCGCTGAGATGCGCAGGGCCCCTTGTGCAGGCAGCAGCCTGCATTGACAATGCATGTTGTCAGACCGATGATACCCGAGGACCTGCCCTGAGCGCCATCTCCCGAAGCAAGGGGGGCCCCGAAACAGGTCATGCGCCCGTCACGGGCTTGTCAGATAATGCTGGGCTCATGAAACCCGCCAACCTCACTGCCGCCGGCGCGCAAGCCCTGACCGCCGCCCAGACTGTCGCGACCCCGCCGAAAGTGCGGTGGAAGCCGAACGTCACTGTGGCGGCGGTGATCGAGCGTGATGGCCGCTTCCTGCTGGTCGAGGAAGACACCTCGGACGGGCTGCTGCTGAACAACCCGGCCGGCCACCTGGACCCGGGCGAGACGCCCGAGCAAGGCGTGGTGCGTGAAACCCTGGAAGAAACGGCCTGCCAGTTCACGCCGGAGCACTTCCTGGGGCTGTTCATGTCGCGTTTCCGCCGCACCCGCACCGGCGAAGACATCACCTACCTGCGACTGGCCTATTCGGGCTCGGTGTCGGCGCCTGACCTGAGCCTGGCGCTGGATGAGGGCATCGTGCGCACCGTGTGGATGACGGCCGACGAGATCCGGGCCTGCCCGGAGCGCCACCGCAGCCCCCTGGTGCTGGAGTGTCTGGAGGCCTATCTGGCCGGCCAGCGTTTCCCGCTGGACATCGTCAAGGCCCACAGCAGCCTGTTCACCCCGCCCGCTGCCGCCCGCGCGGCCTGATCGCATGAGTTCCGGAACCCGTCACCGCGTGGTGGTGGGCCTCAGTGGCGGCGTCGATTCCGCCGTGACGGCCCACCTGTTGAAGCAGCAGGGCCATGAGGTGGTCGGCATCTTCATGAAGAACTGGGAAGATGACGACGACAGCGAGTTCTGCTCGAGCCGTCAGGATTTTCTGGATGCGGCCAGCGTGGCCGACGTGATCGGCATCGAGATCGAGCATGTGAATTTCGCGGCCGACTACAAGGACCGGGTGTTCGCTGAATTCCTGCGCGAGTACCAGGCGGGCCGCACGCCCAACCCGGACGTGCTGTGCAACGCCGAGATCAAGTTCAAGGCCTTCCTGGACCACGCGATGCGCCTGGGCGCCGAAAAGATCGCCACAGGGCACTACGCCCGCGTTCGCAGCGTGGCCGATGCCCGCTTTGACGGGGGGCAGCGCTTCGAGCTGCTCAAGGGGCTGGACCCGCTGAAGGACCAGAGCTATTTCCTGCACCGTCTGAACCAGGCGCAGCTGAGCAAGACCATGTTCCCCGTGGGCGAGCTGCCCAAGACCGAGGTGCGCAGGATTGCAGCCGAGATCCAGCTGCCCAATGCGCGCAAGAAGGATTCGACCGGCATCTGCTTCATTGGCGAGCGGCCCTTCCGCGAGTTCCTGAACCGCTACCTGAGCAACACGCCGGGCCTGATCAAGGACGACCGGGGCCGCACGCTGGGCGAGCACGTGGGCCTGAGCTTTTACACGCTGGGCCAGCGCAAGGGCATTGGCATCGGAGGGGTGAAGGAAAAAGGCGCGCCACGTGGCGGCGGCGAGCACGAGCCCTGGTTCGTGGCCCGCAAGGACATGGCGACGAACACCCTGTACGTGGTGCAGGGGCACGACCACCCCTGGCTGCTGCAGCACACGCTGGTGGCGCAGGACCTGAGCTGGGTGGACGGCCTGGGCCCCGCCGTGGGCGAGCAGCCCATGGCCGCCAAGACGCGTTACCGGCAGGCCGATGCGGCCTGCGAAGTGACGGCGGCCGACCCGCAGCAGATCGCGCTGCGCTTTCCCGAGGCGCAATGGGCGGTGACGCCCGGGCAATCGGCCGTGCTGTACCAGGGCGAGGTGTGCCTGGGTGGCGGCGTGATCGCCTCGGCGGCCTGAGCGCGGCCCATACCCCATGCTGGACACCGTGGACACGCGCCCGATCGTGATCATGGACACCAACGCCCTGCTGGACTGGCGGGTGTTCAAGGACCCGGCCGCGCACCCGGTGGCCCAGGCCATCGAGGCAG
>JBEGRT010000279.1:0-7157 GCA_041180305.1 Pseudomonadota bacterium | reverse complement strand
CCGAGAAGATGGCCACATGCAGCCGCTCGTCTTCCGACAGCTGGCTCAGGTCACGCCCCTGCCCCGTGATCGGGCGGATCAGGCCCAGCGGCGCCCCAGCGGCCACCTCGCCCATGCGGTGGCGCGCCACCAGCCACCACAGGCGGTCCATGGCCGACACGCGCCCATCGGCCTTGAGCAGGTTGCGCAGGCTGATGACCAGGTCGCGCCGGCTGCTCAGCGATTCATACGCGAGCTGCCCGAGAAGGCGCTCGTATTCAGGCACACGCCAGGCGGGCGGCAAGGCCTGCACATCACGCAGGATGCCCGGGGCCCAGGGGTGGCCAAAACTCTGTTCGCGCCAGAACGATTCTTCGGCAGGCTGACCGGGCCGCACCATGAAGGCCAGCAGTGCCAGTCGGCGCTGCAAGGGCCCCGACAAGGCGCGCAGCCGCCCCAGTGCTTCGGTGGCCTCGGGGCTGAGGCCAGGTGGGGTGATCAGGCGAGCAGGCACGCGGGGGGGCACAGACACCGCCGGTTCGCTGTCGCCGGCGATGCCGGACGCCCGGAAGGCACTGTCGTCCAGGGCCATGCGGGGCTCGAGCACCGCATCCTTCATCTCGATCAGGGCCGGGGTGGGCAAGGGGGGCAGCAAGGCGCCGTACAGACGCATCACGCGTTCGCTCAGCGGCGGGTGGCCACTGAGCCAGCCGGCCGCCCCCGGCAAGTGCAGCCACAGGACCGCCAGCGCATCAGCCCCCGGGTGGCGGAAGCCATCAACTTCCGACTGGCGCTCGTGCATGAGCTTGCGCAGCACCCGGCCCAGGCCATCGATGTCGCGGGTGAGGTGGGTGGCACGGGCATCGCAGCGCACATCCAGCTCACGGAAAATGGACATGGGCAGCAGGCGCCCGGTGACCCAACCGGGCCAGCCCGCCGCCGCCATCAGGGCACCCAGGGCCCACCAGCCCGGGCGCACATGGCCTTCGCGGTCCGGGGCCATCAGGCCACGCCCCGCATCGTGCAACCAGGACAGCCCGCGCACCATGGCCACCACCTGCTGGTCGGTGCGCCCATGCCGCAGGGCCAGGCGCGCGAAGGCGTGGGCCACCAGGCCCTGCAGTTCACCACGGTTGAGCCGGTTCAGGGCCCCCTGCGTGACGCACAGGCTGGCCTCGGCCGGCTGCCAGCCCGCCATGAGCACATTGATGCCGGGCTCATCGGGCAAGACGAACACACGGGGCACCGGCTGCCCGGCGGCCAGGGCCACTTCGTCGATCACATTGAGCAGGCGGCGGTACAGGGCATCGCCCGAATCGCGCACTTCGACACCCCCGAGGCGCGCGGCCAGGGCCTGGCTGCCATGGCGCTTCAGGCGCCACCGCTCATGGAATGTCACGGCCATGACTGCCAGCAGCAGCACTGCACTCCAGCCCACGAACAGCGGCAGGGGCCAGCCCCGCTGGAACGGGAACACAGCCTTGAACAGCAAGGCCAGCAACACATTGCCCAGCACCAGCAACACCAGCAGGTGCAACAAGAACACGGGCCACGCAGGGCGAGGGCTCGGCACCTGATCAGACAAAGCCACGGGCGGCGCGCGCCGAACCACTGCGTTCATGCGCCCCCCCGGCCGGCCGGCAGGGCCTCGCCCCAGGTGGGCAAGGTCGGCAAGGAGGCGTGACGGCTCAGCACAACCACCAGGCGGGTGGGCCATCGCTGGCAGGCTTGCTGGTGCGCCAGGGCCTCGCGGTTGAAGTGATCGAGCGCGAAATCAAGGCTCTGTTCGGCCTGACGCCACGCGGCATGGTCGGCATCGTTGAGGGTGCCCAGCGCATCGGCCAGCACGGCATCGGCCACAGTGCGTGCCGATCGCAAGGCCAGCGCCACTGTGCGCAGGCTGACCGCATCGTGTCGCTGCACACGGGCCAGGGCCACAGCCGCCTGCAGGTGCTGATCGGCCGCGCGGCAACGCTCGGCCAGGTCATGCCCACCAGGCACCCCGGCCAGGGCTTCGGCTCGGATGCGCCAGCTCTCGCTGCGCTGGGCCAGCAACAGGCTCACCTGTCCGAAGGCCTGCACAGCCTGCTGCCGAAGAAACAGAACCCGCTGGTGAACGCCCACCCCCCAGAACAGCAACAGGGTGCAGCCCACCGTGAACACCCAGACGGTCATGGCCGGCCCTTTCAGGGCGCCGCGCGGGCTGCCAGCCATTGCTGGTGCCCATCACGGCGCAATTCGCAGGCCGGGCACTGGCCGCAGCCGTAGCCCCAGTCGTGGCGCACCAGGCGGTCACCCAGATAGCAGGTGTGGGTGTGCTCGGTGATGATCTCGTTCAGGCGCTCGCCGCCCAGTTGCTCGCTGAGGGCCCAGGTCTGGGCCTTGGTCAGCCACATCAGCGGTGTCTCGACCGTCATGGGTGAATCCAGCCCCAGGCTCAGGGCCACCTGCAGGGCCTTGAGCGTGTTGTCGCGGCAGTCGGGGTAGCCCGAAAAATCGGTCTCGCACATGCCCCCCACCAGCACGCTCGCCCCACGGCGGTAAGCCAGCGCCGCGGCAAAGTTCAGGAAGATCAGGTTGCGGCCCGGCACGAAGGTGTTGGGCAGGCCATTGGCCGCCATCTCGATGGCGCGGGTTTCGGTCAGGGCTGTGTCAGAAATCTGGCCCAGCAGGCGCAGGTCGAGCAGGTGGTCACTGCCCAGGCGCTCGCCCCAGGCCGGAAAAGCCTTGCTCAGTTCGTTGCGCACACGGCTGCGGCAATGCAGCTCCACCCGGTGGCGCTGGCCGTAGTCGAACCCGATGGTCTCGACCCGCGCGTAACGGGACAAGGCCCAGGCCAGGCACACGGTGGAATCCTGCCCACCCGAGAACACGACCAGGGCTGTGCGGGCATCGGGGGCATCAAGGGCAGACATGGCAGGAAAGTGGCGGCGCCAGTGGGTGAACGAAGCCTCGCACTGTATCGGAGTTGCCCAGGCGACCCTCCCGGCGCGGCGTCAAACCCTGGTTGTACACAAAGGCGGCGTGCGCCCCAAGCCCCGCAGCACCCGCTTTCGCGGGGTCGCAATGCCCACCATTTGCCCAGCCTGCGCGGTTTGCGCGACAATCTAGGGTTTTCGTCAAGAGTGCTCACCCATCATGGCCGCGTTCCAAGAAGAAACCGTCACCTCCGTTCACCACTGGAATGACACGCTGTTCAGCTTCCGCACCACGCGTGATCCGTCGCTGCGTTTTTCCAGCGGCCACTTCGTGATGATCGGCCTGCAGGTCGATGGCAAGCCGCTGATGCGCGCCTACTCGGTGGCCAGCGCCAACTACGAAGAACACCTCGAATTCCTGTCGATCAAGGTGCAGGACGGCCCCCTGACCTCGCGCCTGCAGAAGATCCAGGTCGGCGACAAGATCCTGGTCGGCCGCAAGGCCGTGGGCACCCTGGTGGTCGATGACCTCAAGCCCGCCAAGAACCTGTACCTGTTCGGCACCGGCACTGGCCTGGCCCCGTTCATGAGCATCATCCAGGACCCCTACACCTACGAGAAGTTCGAGAAGGTGGTGCTGGTGCACGGCGTGCGTCTGGTCAGCGAACTGGCCTATCACGACTTCATCACCAATGAGCTGCCCAACCACGAACTGCTGGGCGAGCTGGTGCGCGACAAGCTGATCTACTACCCCCTGGTCACCCGCGAAGAATTCCGCAACCAGGGCCGCCTGACCGACCAGATCGTCAATGGCGAACTGGCCAAGGGTGTGGGCCTGCCACAGCTGAGCCCCGAGAACGACCGCGCCATGATGTGCGGCAGCCCCTCGATGCTGAAAGACCTGTGCAAGATCCTGGACGACGCCGGCTTCCAGGTGTCTGAATCGCAAGGCGTGCCGGGCGACTACGTGATCGAACGCGCCTTCGTCGAGAAGTGATCCCCGGCCGGCAGGTGGCTTGCCCCCCTGCCCCGAGCCGCCGAACCGATCAGGCCAGCCCCGTGCTGGCCTTTTTCATGCCTGAGCGGCTGGCGAGCGCCGCATGATCAAACGCAATCCGCGGTGCATGTCGGCACGCAACTTTTCGATGCGGGGGTGGTCCCAGTACTTGTCGAAGAAGTAGTGCATCACGGTGTTGACCACGGGCTCCACGAAGGTCACCACCCCGGCGATGGTGAGGCTGCCGGTCATGGCGTAGGTCACGGAAAATGCGGTGATCACGTGCATGACGCCGAAGGTCGCGGTCTTGGCCATGTGGAACTCCTGCGGGGCTGTTGCTGAGAATGGTTCTCATTATTGGCAAGCCAACCCCATCAAGCAATTTGATTCAAACAACAGAACCGATAGCCCATGACAATCAAAAAAACCGGCCAGCGTCACTGGCTGCGCTTTGTCGCCTCCTGGCTGACCCCGCTGGTCGCGCTGGTGGTGTGGCTGGGCTTCTGGCCCGTGCCCATCGAGCCCGTGGCCTGGCAGGCCCCGAAAGATGCCGGCTACACCGGCCCGCACGCCACCAACACCCGTCTGGCAGGCCTGCAGCAATGGCCCCTTCCCGCAGGCCAGGAAGGCCCTGAACACATCACGGCCCACCAGGGCCAGGTGTACACGGCCCTGGCCAATGGCGACGTGGTGCGCCTGGGCCCCGAAGGTCAGGTCGAGAAACTGGCCAACACCGGCGGCCGCCCGCTGGGCCTGGAGGTCTCGCCCAACGGCACGCTGTACATCGCCGACGCCATGAAGGGTCTGCTGGCCATGCGACTGACGGGCGGTGCCAGCACGCTCAAGCCCCTGGTGACCGAGGTGGACCACCCGCTGCCCAATGACCCGATCCGCTACGCCGATGCCGTGGCCCTGGACGTGCGCGGCAATGTGTGGTTCTCCGATGCCTCGCGCCGCTTCAGCGCCCGCGAAGTGGGCAGCACCTTCGACGCCAGCGTGCTCGACATCATGGAAAACAGCTGCACCGGCCGTCTGCTGGTGCTGGACCCGTTCACGCAGCGCCACCGCGAGGCCTTGTCGGGCCTGTGCTTTCCCAATGGCCTGGCCTTCTCGGCCGATGGCCGCAGCCTGTTCGTGGCCGAAACCGGCCGCTACCGCATCCTCAAGGTCGATCTGGCTGCCTTGTCCACCACGCGCTCCAGCCAGGGCATGAGCAATGTGCCCAGCCTGAAAGATGCCATGGACCAGGGGGCCGCCCGCATCCTGATCGACAACCTGCCCGGCTACCCCGACAACCTGACCCGTGGCGAGAACGGCCGCATCTGGACCGGCCTGACGAAGCCCCGCAGCAAGCTGCTCGACCTGGCCTCAGACAAGCCCTGGCTGCGCCAGGTGATGGTGCGCCTGCCCAAGGCCCTGTGGCCTGTGCCGCCGGCCTATGGCCATGTGTTCGCCTTTGACGAAAACGGCCGCATCGTGGACGACCTGCAAGACCCCAAGGGCGCCTACCCGGAAACCACGGCCGCCACCGAAGTGGGCGGCAAGCTGTTCATCCAGAGCCTGCACGCGCACAGCGTGGGCTGGATGCCTTACAGCGGCCCGGCGCGCTGAGCCGCCCAAGGCGGCACCCGAGCCACCTCAGGGCTTGAGCCAGCCGTCGTAGCCGGTCTTGCAGATCAAAAGGCCCACCACCACCAGGAACACGATGCGCACGAACTGCGCGCCGTGTTTCAGGGCCAGGCGGGTGCCCACGCTGCTGCCGGCGATGTTGGCCAGCGCCGCCGGGATGGCGAGCGCCCAGGCCACATGCCCGTGCGGGATGTAGAAGGCCAAGGCTGCCGCATTGGTGGCCAGGTTCAGGCGCTTGGCGGCCGCACTGGCGTGCAGGAAATCCCAGCCCAGGCCCCGCACCATGGCGAAGATGAAAAAGCTGCCCGTGCCCGGCCCGAAGATGCCGTCGTACAGGCCAATGACCAGGCCGATCAGGGTGGCCAGCGCGGTTTCCACCGGCGCCGACCAGTGCGGCAGGTGGTGCTGGCCCAGGTCCTTGCGCCACAGCGTGTACAGCCACACGGCCGCCAGCACGCCTGGCAGCACCGCCCGGAAGTGCTGCGAGGGCACCTGCGTGGACAACCACGCACCGGTGCTGCTGCCCGCGACGGTGGCCGCGAAAGCCCCGAGCAGCCGCAGCGACGGCAGCCTGACCCGGCGCGCGTACTGCCAGGCCGACCAGGCCGTCCCCGCGATGGCCGTGGCCTTGTTGGTGCCCAGCAGCAGCGCGGGTGGCGCCGTGGGGAACAGGCCAAACAGCGCGGGCACGGTGATCATGCCCCCGCCGCCCACAATGGCATCGACCAGGCCGGCGCTGGCCGCCGCCAGCAACATCAGGCTGACGGAAACGGCATCGAGTTCAAGCAAAACAGTGGTCGATCAGAAAGCGGCAGTCAGGTGCGCACTTCGCCCTGGCCCAGCACCACGAACTTCATCGAGGTCAGACCTTCCAGGCCCACGGGGCCACGGGCGTGGAACTTGTCGGTGCTGATGCCGATCTCGGCGCCCAGGCCGTATTCGAACCCGTCGGCAAAACGGGTCGAGGCGTTGATCATCACGCTGGCCGAATCGACCTCGCGGATGAAGCGCATGCCGTTGGGGTGGTTGGTGGTCAGGATCGAATCGGTGTGGTGCGAGCCGTAGCGGTTGATGTGCGCAATGGCGTCGTCCAGCGAATCGACCACCTTCACGGCGATCACGGGGGCCAGGTATTCTTCGTACCAGTCCTGCTCGGTGGCATCGACCACTTTGGCACCGGGCACGTCGGCCAGGATGGCCTTGGCGCGGGCGTCACAGCGCATTTCCACACCCTTGTCGGCGAACACCTTGCCGATCAGGGGCAGGAAGGCAGCGGCCTGGGCCACGTGCACCAGCAGCGATTCGGTGGCGTTGCAGGGGCTGTACTTCTGGGTCTTGGCGTTGTCGGTCACCTTCACGGCCAGGGCCAGGTCCACCACCTCGTCGACATAGGTGTGGCAGTTGCCATCGAGGTGCTTGATGACGGGCACGCGCGCCTCGTGGCTGATGCGCTCGATCAGGCCCTTGCCACCGCGGGGGATGATCACATCCACGTACTCGGGCATGGCGATCAGGCGGCCCACGGCGGCACGGTCGGTGGTCGGCACCAGCTGCACGGCATCTTGAGGCAGGCCGGCTTCGACCAGGGCAGCCTGCACCAGCTGCCACAGCGCCAGGTTGGAATGGATGGCCTC
>JBEGRT010000278.1:0-3694 GCA_041180305.1 Pseudomonadota bacterium | reverse complement strand
CGCAGTGCCTTGCCCACATCCTCGCGGTCGCCGTGGGTCAGCATGGCCAGGGTTTCGTCGGCATCGTGGGCGGCAATGCCCGCGGCCGACAAGGCCTTCAAGGCCTCTTCCGGGCTTTTGTGGAACAGCGGCGCCACTTCTCGCAAAGGCGCCTGGGTCAGGGCGCGCATGGCCACCGCTGGAGGCGAGGTTTCCTGGCCGCCGTCTGCGCCCCATGGCACGAAAGTCAGCAGGGTGAAGGCCAGCAGCCCCAGCACCAGGAGTGCACCCTGGCCAGGCCAGCGCAGGTGCTTCTTGAACGATGCCGCATTGACCAAGACATGGCACCCCACAGCCGCCACCATGGCCCAGCCGGCCCACTCGTGGATTTCCTTTTGCAGGCCATTGTTGAGATGAAAGAACATGGCTGTGCCTGTGGCGGCCATCAAGGCAAAGGCGCCGATGGTCAGTGGCGTGGCCCATTCGCGGGAAAGCTTCATGTTCGGCTCGGTTCAGTGAGGTCTGAACACATGCTAGGCCGCATACCCCGGGGAGTTTTTGATCTGGGGCAGAACCGACGGGTAAAGGTTCGTGTTGCGCCGCCCAGCAAAAAGGCCCTGTGCTTTCGCACAGGGCCTTTTCTGACTTGGCTCCCCGACCTGGGCTCGAACCAGGGACCTACGGATTAACAGTCCGGCGCTCTACCGACTGAGCTATCGGGGAATTGTCGGTACGGCTGATCAAATGAATGATGAGCCAAAATTTTGGCTCCCCGACCTGGGCTCGAACCAGGGACCTACGGATTAACAGTCCGGCGCTCTACCGACTGAGCTATCGGGGAATCGGTATGGCTGAATGCGTTGCAATCAGCGAAGACCTGAACTATAGCATGAGTTTTCGCGTGAAATCAATTTTTGCGCGGGAACCACATGCTTGCAGGCCAGCAAGCCGCCGTGCAGGCGGCTGCGGATCAGAAATCGATATGGGCGGTCACGGCGAGCGTGCGCGATGCCATCGGAATCAGGTACACGTGGTCGAACTTGTAGGGCGATTCGCGCCACGCGCGGGTGTCCAGCAGGTTCTTCACGGCCAGGTTCCACGTGATGGTCTGGTCACCCGTGCGTTGCACAAGTTGGGTGCCCAGGTCGAAGCGGCTCCACGAGGGCAGGAACATCGTGTTGGCCGGGTCCACCTGGCGGCGGCCTTCGTGCACCCAGGCCAGCGAGACTTGCGCGCCCGGCACGGTGGGCAACTGGTACTGCGCCATGGCGCGCACGGTATGGTCTGGCACATTGGTCGGGCGCAGGCCATTGATGCCAGCCTGAATGCTGCCTTCGCGGCGGGCCTTCAGCAGCATGGCGCCACCGGCCAGTTGCACGCTGCCGATGCGGTGGCGCACCTCGGCTTCCAAACCCTCATGACGGGCGATGCCATCGAGCTGGTAGGTGGCTGCGCCATTGGCATCGGCAATGAACGCACCCACCGGGCGTTTCACCCCGAACACGTTGGCGCTGAAGAAGGTCTGGGCCCACTGAGCCTTGTAACCCAGCTCCAGCTGGCGGCTCTTGGCTGGCGGCATGAAGCTGCCCGGATTGCTGTAGCTGGCGTAGTTGAACGTGGCAAACGGCGACAGCAGGTTTTCAACGCCTTCCCCCCAGCTCAGGTACACCTGCTGCTTGGGCGCCAGTTCATAGCCGATCGCGCCCCAGGGGGTGGCCAGCGAGTCGCTGTAGCGTGACACCGTACTGTTGCCGTCGCTCAGCCATTGGGAGCGTTCGTAACGGGTGCTGCGAGCCCCCAGCCAGGCGGTCCAGCGATCGCTCAATTGCCAGGCGTCGCGGGCGTACACCGAGGTCTGGCGCATGTCGCGGTTGTTCTGGGGGGTGGGGTTGGGCATGGTGAAACTGGCCACCAGGTTGCCTTGCGCATCGGCCAGGCCCATCAGGTCATAGGTGGCGGTGGGCAGGCGGCTGGCTTGCTGAGCACCCGACAGGCCCAGGCGCACTTCATGGGTGCCCCATGCCTGCAGGCTGCCTTTCACGTGCGTGTCGTACGAGCGCGTCAGGCGTGTTTCATTTTCGCTGACGTAGTTGTAGATGCCGTGGCTGCCGTTGTCGCAGAAGGTGGTGAACAGGGGCGCATTGTTGTCCGGGCAGCCAAAGGGAAAGGCCGCGCGGTCGTCGGTGCGCAGGTGTTGCTCGCCGTAGCTGCCTTGCCATTGCCAGCCCTGGCCCAGTTGCTGGGTCAGGCGGATGCTGGCCGTGCTGCCTTCACTGACCATGGGCTGCGAGAAGCTGTGGCCGTTGAGGTTGATGTCCGGGTCGACCAGGCTGGCGCTGACCACACCCTGTGCGCCAAACACGCTGTAGCCTGGCACGCTGTTTTGCTGGCTGCGGTTGTGCTCCATCTCCAGCTCGACCAGGGTGCCCGGTGCCACGCGCCAGTCGGTGGCGACGCCCACGGCATGGCTCTGGCCGTCTTGCGGGTGCACGTTGGGTCGCAGGCTGTCGAACTGGCCATGAAGCCGGATGCCAAAGCGTTCGTTATCGCCCACCCGCTCGCTCAGGTCAAAGGCGGCCATGAGGCTGCGACGGCTGCTGAAGCCCAGTTCCACCGAACGCACATGCCCGGTGGGACGGCGCACCAGCAGGTTCACCAGGCCACCCGGCGCCGACACTCCAGCCTGCAGGCCGCTGATGCCCTTGAACACTTCCACACCCGCCATGCGCGACAGCGGCAACACCGTCTCACCGTTGATGAGCAGGCCCTCGCGCAGGTAGTTCTGCGTGTTGTCCAGTTCGTAGCCCCGCACGCTCAGGATGCTCCAGTAGCCGCCAGCGTTGTAAGCGTCGCTCACGCTGGCATCCAGGGTGCTCAGGTCAGCCAGGCTGCGCACCTGGGCCTGTTTGAGCGTCTGACTGTCGTAGCGCTGGGCTTGCACCGGTGCCTTCCAGGCCGGGGTGTTGCCCAGACCGCTCACGCTGGCCTGGCTGTCGCGCGCTCGGGGGGCTGTCACGCGGCCATCCAGTGAAGATGCCGCCTCGGTCGGCTGGGGCGGGGCGCTTTGTTCCTGGGCCTGAGCTTGGGCGATCTGGCCGATGGCCAGCAGGGCCAGGGCCATGGCGTGCGTGAAAGGGTGGAGAGCCGGTGCGCGGTTCATGGTGGGTACAACTTTCGGAGGGTCAGGCACGCCCCAGCCGCTGGCGCAGCAACGGGCTGGTCGTGGTGTAAAGCAAGTGTTGGGGCGCTTCGGGGTTCAATTGCGCCGAGGCCGCATGAGCGGCCAGCGTGGCCTCGTGGAAGCCGCACAGCAGCAGGCGTTTCTTGCCCGGGTAGGTGTTGATGTCGCCCACGGCGTACACGCCGGGCACGCCGCTGGCGAATGTGGCCGGATCGACCTGCACCTGCTTGCGGGCCATGGGCAGACCCCAATCGGCCAATGGGCCCAGGCGGGGGCTCAGGCCCAGTTGCACCAGCAGGTGGTCGGTGTTGTGCCAGGTGGTGCCGTCGGCCTGTGCCAGCTCGATGGCTTGAAGTCGCCCGTTCGCATCTTGTTGCACACCCTGGGGCACGCCCAGCACCAGATGCACGCGGCCTTGCGCCAGGGCTTCACGCACCTGGAGTTCCAGGGCCGGTTCAGCCTGGAACTGGTCTCGCCGGTGCAGCAGGCTGATGCGGGCCGGCGCTTGTGCAGGCAAGGCGTTCAGCAAGGTCA
>JBEGRT010000277.1:0-4671 GCA_041180305.1 Pseudomonadota bacterium | reverse complement strand
GAAGGCTTCTTCTTCGTTGGCGAAACGCGCAGCGGCCGTGGCCGCATCGGGGTGGTTGAAGCTGCTGGTCAGGAACAGCGCTTCGGAGTTCTCACCCCATTGCGTGGCGGGCAGGCCTTCGCGCACCGAGAGGGTCTCGATGCGGGCGTCGGCCGGCAAATCCTTGCGCGGCAGCTTTTTCTTCTCGGGGGCTTGGGCCATGGGGGGCTCCTGGTGCCTGTGTCGGTGAGATGAGTCGGCGGGCCGGGGCTTACTCGGCGCGATTCTGCAAGGCCAGGCGCGAGTTGACGGCGTCTTCTTCGTCCTTTTGCGTCAGGCGTTGCGATTCGATGGCGGCGAAGTCGTCGGCGCTCACATCACCCGTGATGTAGATGCCGTCGAAGCACGAAGCCTCGAAGCCCTTGATCTTGGGGTTGAGCTGGCCCACCACGCGCTTCATGGCGTCCACGTCCTGGTAGATCAGGGCGTCGCAGCCGATGATCTGGCGGATGTCTTCCATCGAGCGGCCATGGGCCACCAGTTCGGCCTTGGTGGGCATGTCGATGCCGTACACGTTGGGGAACTTCACGGGCGGCGCGGCCGAGGCCATGTAGACCTTGTTGGCACCGGCCTCGCGGGCCATCTGCACGATCTCTTTGGAGGTGGTGCCACGCACGATGGAATCGTCGACCAGCAGCACGTTGCGGCCCTTGAACTCCAGGCCGATGGCGTTGAGCTTCTGACGCACGCTCTTCTTGCGAACGCCCTGCCCCGGCATGATGAAGGTGCGGCCCACGTAGCGGTTCTTGACGAAACCTTCGCGGTAGGGCTTGCCCAGGCGCTGCGCCAGCTGCATGGCCGACGGACGGCTCGATTCCGGGATGGGAATGACCACGTCGATCTCGTCGAGCGGCAGCATGGCCTTGACGCGTTCGGCCAGGGTCTCGCCCATTTCCAGGCGGGCCTGGTAGACCGACACGCCATCGATGACGGAATCGGGGCGGGCCAGGTAAACGTACTCGAACATGCAGGGGTTCAGCACGGTGGTCTCGGCGCATTGCTGCGCATGGACCACGCCGTCGAGGTCGATGAACAGGGCTTCGCCCGGGGCCACGTCGCGCACAAAGCGGTGGCTGGTGCCTTCGAGCACCACGGATTCGCTGGCCACCATCACTTCGCGGCCTTCGGGCAGATCAGCCTCGCCGTAACACAGGGGGCGGATGCCGAAGGGGTCGCGGAAAGCGACCAGGCCATAACCGGCGATCAGGCAGATCACGGCGTAAGAGCCCTTGATGCGCTTGTGCACGGCACGCACGGCCGTGAACACGGCAGCCGGGGTGAGCGGCAGGTCGCGACCGGCCAGTTCCAGCTCGTGGGCGAACACGTTGAGCAGCACCTCGGTGTCGCTGTCGGTGTTGAGGTGGCGACGGTCGATCTCGAACAGTTCCTGGCGCAGCGAGTGGGCGTTGGTCAGGTTGCCGTTGTGCACCAGCACCAGGCCGAACGGAGCGTTCACGTAGAAGGGCTGGGCCTCTTCTTCATTGAAGGCATTGCCGGCGGTGGGGTAACGCACCTGGCCCAGGCCCACGGTGCCTTGCAGGGCACGCATGTTGCGGGTGCGGAACACATCTTTCACCATGCCGCGGGCCTTGTGCATGAAGAACCTGCGGCCATGCGCATCAGGACCCGCCGTGACAATGCCCGCCGCATCCTGACCCCGGTGCTGCAGCAGCAGCAGCGAGTCATAGATCAGCTGGTTGACGGGCGTCTTGGAAATCACACCAACGATGCCGCACATGAAATCACCTCTTGTTCACAAACTCAGAAAAATCTTGGAACCCGGCAAGCCGGGCCCCGACACCATCCAGGATCAGACGGTCTCGGGCACGTACTGGCTGACGCTGTCGGGCAGCATGGGCTTGAGGCCTTCCAGCAGCACGTGCATCCAGGGCACCGTGCGCGAGGCCACCCAGGGCTCCCAACGGGTCAGGGGGGTCATGCTGGCCAGGGTGTACACCACCAGGGCCACCAGCAACCCGCGAATCAATCCGAAACCGGCGCCCAGCAGGCGGTCGGTGCCGCTCAGGCCCGAGGCCTTGATCACTTCGCGCAGGGCCCACGACAGCAGAGCCCAGGCCAGCCAGGCCAGCACGAAGGTGGCCATCATGCCGGCCAGGGCGTTCAGGCGCGAGGCCGGCTCGCCCACCGGCATCTGCAGGCCCAGCTGAGGGCCAAACCACTGCGCAGCAAAGTAGGACACGCCCCACCCCATCAGGGACAGCACCTCGGTGACCAGGCCACGCCAGGCGCCGACCACCATGGACAGCAGCAGGCCCAGCCCCAGGGCCAGATCGACCAGGGTCCAGACGGGTTCAGCGCTGACGTTGAGGGTGGGATCCATGCAGTGCGTGGGTCGGTGGGGTGTGGTGAGACCCATCAAAGGGTCAGAACGCCGGCATTGAGCCCGGCCTTCTTGAGCGTGGAGAGGGTCTTCTCGGCCTCGGCACGGTTGCTGAAGGGGCCCACGCGCACACGGGTCTTCTTGCCTTGCGGCGAATCGATCACCTGCGCGTAGGTCTTGATGCCCAGCTTTTCCACCTTCTGGCGCACGGCCTGGGCGGCATCGGCATCGTTGAAGGCCCCCACCTGGACCACGAAGCGGGTGTCGCCATCGGCGGCGCCCTTGTCCTTGGCCTGTTTGTCAGCCTTGTCCTTGTCGGCCTTGGCTTTGGCCTCGGCACGGGCCTTTTCTTCGGCTTTGGCCTTGGCTTCTGCCCGAGCCTTGTCTTCCGCCTTGGATTTGGCCTCGGCACGCGCCTTGTCCTCAGCCTTGGCCTTCGCTTCGGCGCGAGCCTTTTCCTCGGTCTTGGCCTTGGCTTCAGCGCGGGCTTTGGCTTCGGCCTTGGCCTTGGCCTCAGCGCGGGCTTTCTCTTCCGCGCGGGCCTTCTCTTCAGCCTGAACTTGCGCAGCGGGCTTCTCAGGCACCGCACTCACCAAGGCATTCTGGCGGGGCGTGACCGCAGCCTGCGCCGTGCTGGCTGGCGAGGCCTCATGCGAAGGGCCCTGCACGGAAGCGGATCGGGCCGCTGGGGGCTCGATGGTTTCGATGGTCTCACGCGCGGCGGTAGATGCCCCCGGCGCCGGGCCCGCTGAAGTTTCTGCCATGGGGGCACGCACAGGCTGTGGGCGAGGCACCAGCGGCACGGCAGCCCCGGCACCCGACGCCACCTGGCTGACCACCTGAACCTCACCATTGAGGGGGCGAGGCTGGGTTTCGAACAACCAGGGAAAGCCCACCACGCCAGCGGCCACGAGCACGGCCATGCCGACCATGCGGCGCCGGGCCAGGACGCGCGCCTGTTCGATGTCCGCCTCCGACAAGGGCTGGACCGGGGCCTCGGGTGTGGAAGCACCCGGGCGGAAGCGCTGGAGGAACTGTGGCAGCGGCATGCGAAAGACGCGGGGTCGGAAGGGCTGGAGGGTGGCTGAGCGCGTACCGCCGCTCAGCCCTGAGGGCCTGCGTCAGGCAGGTGAGGTGCATTCAGGCGAGGAAGCCCCTCGTGCAGCACACCACCGACCGTGAAGAAAGACCCAAAGACCAGAATTCTATCCGCCGGGTCTGCCACCGCCAGCGCGGCGGTCAGGGCGGCCATCGGGTTGGCGTGGGTGCTGACCTCGGTTTTGGGCTGGGTGGCCGAGCCCGGCTGGGCGCAGATGGCCCGCACGATGTCGGCCAGCTGGGCCGCGGAAGCTGCTCGGGGCGTGGGCAGGTCGCAGCAGAACCAGCGGTCGACCAGGTGGCGCAGCTTGTCGACCATGCCGGCCATGTCCTTGTCGGCCATGGCGCCCCAGACCACATGGGTGCGGGGGTAAAAGCCCATCTGGTCGAGGTTGACGGCCAGGTTGGCTGCCGCATGGGGGTTGTGGGCCACATCGAGAATCAGCACCGGCTGGCCAGGAATGATCTGGAAACGCCCCGGCAGCTCGACCGTGGCCAGGCCCGTGCGCACGGCCTGGGCCGGCAGCGGCAGGCGGTGCCAGGTGGCCTCCAAGGCGGCCAGCACACCCGAGGCATTGAGCAGCTGGTTCACCCCCCGCAGCGAGGGGAAGGCCATGCCGTTGAAGCGCTTGGAACGCCCGCCCCAGGACCACTGCTGGCGGTCACCGGCGTGGTTGAAATCGCGGCCGAACAGGCGCAGGTCAGCGCCGAGCTCGCTGGCGTGGTCGATGATGCTTTGCGGGCACTGCGGGTCAGAGACCACCGCCGGGCGCCCTGCCCGCATGATGCCGGCCTTCTCGCGGCCGATGGCTTCGCGGTCGGGGCCCAGGAACTCCATGTGGTCCAGGTCGATGCTGGTGACCACGGCGCAGTCGGTGTCGATGATGTTGACGGCGTCCAGGCGCCCACCCAGGCCCACTTCCAGGATGACGGCATCCAGGCCGGCCGCGGCCATGGCCGACAGGATGGCCAGGGTGGTGAACTCGAAGTACGTGAGCGGCGTGTCGCCCCGGGCGGCTTCGACCTGGGCAAAATGCGGCACCAGTTCGGCCTCGGTGATCAGCTGGCCGTTGAGGCGGCAGCGTTCTTCGAAGCGCACCAGATGGGGCGAGCCGTACACCCCGGTGCGGTAGCCCCCGGCCAGCAGGATGCTTTCCAGCATGGCGCAGGTCGAGCCTTTGCCATTGGTCCCG